>JAJOLB010000041.1 GCA_021129535.1 Minisyncoccota bacterium | reverse complement strand
ATCACAAATGGAAGTGTATTGTATACCTTATTTTCTATATAAAGCTGCCCATCACCCCCCACATTTATATCAAAGTTAGCTTCCTCATTCCCTCCGGATGCTGCTTGTTGTAGTTTTATCCTACCATCTCCTGCAATATGTAAATTAGCCTCGGGATTATCCGTTCTAATTCCGACATCTCCTGCAAAATATCCACCTCTTGCTGAAATGGCGGCAGTGGGGTCATTCCAATTTGGTCTGAGGGTTGTGTCAGATAAAAATGTATACACTCCTGATGAACCAAGATTGGATCCATCACTGTAACTAATACTATCTATATTCGTCAGACTACTATGTGTAAATATTAAATCCTGACCCTCAATCAAAACATCTCCATCTACATTAAGTTTTGCTTCTAATCCGCTATTCATACCTACCCCTAATCTGTCATTAACATCATCCCAAAATAAATTAGCGTTATCTTCTGTTGGTTTAGTGTCAGTTCCTGCAAAGAATATTGAACCTTCCGTTCCTGTGTGTTCCAATTGTGATAAATCAACACTTGTTCCACCACCATTTTCAATCCCCAAAGAAAGAATATTCGCAGCATTTATAGATGCTGATGTTAAATTCTGATTATCAGTACCATTATCATCCGCAATACATATCCATGCTGTCCCATTCCATGAAGCGATTTCATTTGACCCACACGAAAGTGCAGCCAAAGTATCCGTGTTGTCGAGGTAGGTGCTTAAATCAACATCCGTATTTGGATCACTTGAAATTGCAAGGATATTTCCTGTTAATGTTAAGTCTTGTTCATCAGTATTGTCTAGATAAGCCGATAAATCAAAATTAATAGCACTGTTTGTCAGTGACAATATGTTTGAAGCAAATGTCAGATCTTGTAATTCATTTGTGATAGACCCGTCAACCTCTGTAAAACTTGTTAAATATCCAGCAAGAGAATGATCACCCCAACCAAATGCATTATTCCAATTTGTAGAGTTTCCACCTATGGCAGAAATAATTCCAGCATTGGTAATGTTATGATTTAACATATTTAATGCACCAGTACTTTCTATTGCTAAGGCTTGCACTATTGAACCCCCGACTGGTTCTGTATATATAGCTAATTCTGTTCCGTCTACACCAACCTCATTTAATCTCATGAGAACTCTTGAGTCGTTGTCATCAGTAGTTAGCTCTACACCTGGATTACCACCCGCGCCTCCTTGGATAGATAATCTTCCGTTTAGTCCACTTCCTTTAACGTTAAAACTTCTTAATGGAGAGGCTCCATTAATAACTACGGTTCCATCTAATAGTAAATCACCAGATGATGTATTTATAGCGTTACCTTGTGTATCTAATGACCCACCAAGCTGTGGAGTTGTATCTTCTACTATATTTTTTAGATACCCATTATTATTCGCATACGCATCAACTTGCGCTTCGGTTAAGACAAGATCTGTTGCACAGACAAAGTCTGTTCCATTCCATCGTAATTTGTCAGTTCCTGAACATGCCGCAGTGATGTCTGCTGAGAATACGGTTCCAGCGAGTGCAAGACCGTTTCCGGCCGTGTAGGTGGTGTCGGTATCATCAAGATAGATTGAAAGGTCAGCGGTGGTATCTGCTGCTGTTCCATTTGAAAGCGTAAGAGTGTTTCCCGAGAGGTTAATTTGCTGTGCGTCGGTGTTGTCGAGGTATGGAGTAAGATTAATATTTGTAGTAGAACCATCTTCATCGGTAAAATCAAGAGAGTTTATATTCAGTACAATACCTGTTGTTGTTTCTAGGTTTTTTACATCAATAGTTGTTGTATTATTTTGTTCATCTAAATATGAAAAAGTACCATCACCATTGTCAGTAATAGTTGTAAGTGTTTGGATTGCTGAGATAGTTGCAGGATCAAAGCATGACCAATATGAATTAATAGCATCCCATTGTAAAATATATCCATCGCTAATACACTCAATGTGATCTGACCCTGAATATATAGCAGTTAGACCATCAACAACAAGAGCGTCAGAGCCAGTTGCATCTTGCCCGTCTACTCCATCACTACCACGAGGACCAGAGCTTCCTCTACCGCGAGGTCCCTGCTCTCCTTTTTCACCAACTAAACCTCTCACACCCTGATAACCACGTAAACCACGAGAGCCTTTTTCCCCGTTAATACCATTAACACCGTCTTTACCGTCTTTTCCGTCTTTTCCTGAAAAGGTTTTAATCAGTGTATTTTTCTTTTCAGATTGCTGATTACAATCATTAAGAGAACAATATGTTTTTAAGGCAACACGCTCTGCAATACTTAGGTCGTCTTTTTCTGTCTCTACTACATTTTCCTCACAATATGAAAATGTGCAAAAAACTTTCAAAGAAAATTCCTCAACACTGTTGAGTTTCTGCGCATTTACAATAGAAAAAGAATTGAGAAAAATCACAAAAATAATAAGAAGTAGATAAAATTGTTTTTTTGAAAAATCCATAAATTAGTTTGAGAGATTGTTGATTTTATTCATTTCAGTTTCTCCAAAATTTCTTTGGTAATAATCTGTATTTTTTGAATAAAAAATATAAGCACCGAAAAAATAAATTATAATGAAGAAACCCAATAACACGGTACATGTTCTCCAGAGTATTTTATGTGATTTTTTTTTAATAATTTTCCTTTTCATATCTTACGAGTAACTACGAAATATTATGCATCTAATATACACTTATATTACAGTAAAAACAGGAGAAAGCAAAGTAAAAAAACCATCAAAATAAAGGTTTTTTATATACGTTTGGGATATCTATTTTCATTATTTTTAAGACAGTTGAAGCTATGTTTTCCAATCCTTTTTCACTTAATAAACTAAGATTAGAAAATTCTTCTTTATTCGAAATAAATGTAAACTGAACAGGATTTAATGTATGACTTGTCTCGTGGTCATCATGTTTGAATTCAGCGTTCCCATGGTCTGCTGTGAGCAGAATGACATAACCATTATCTATGGCTTTTGGAATAATTCTGCTCAATGCAACATCAACAGCATTAACCCCTTTTTTTATAGCCTCATATTTCCCACTATGACCAACCATATCAGCATTTGGGAAATTACAAAGAATAAAGTCTTGACCGGTATTTTCAATTTCCGAAATAAGTTTTTCAGAAAGCTCGACTGACGCCATCTCTGGTTGCAAATCAAAAGTTGCAACATCAGGAGAGGAAATAAGTATTTTTTTTTCATCAGTAAAATCATAATCTTCCCCACCATCAAAGAAAAAAGTTACATGGGCGTATTTTTCAGTTTCAGAAATTCGTAATTGTGTCTTGTTGTTTTCCTCCAAAATTTTTCCAAGAATATCTTTTATTTCAATATCTGGAAATGCAACATTTTTAAGCCCCTCATAATATTCTGTCATTGAAATAAAGTGAATATTTTTATGGAATGTTTCAAATTGAGGGAAATTTTCATCAGAAAAAACTGCTGCAATTTGTCGCTCGCGATCTTTTCTAAAACTAAAATTAATAATTGAATCACCTTCGTTGATACCATCATAATCTTCATGAATAACAGGTTTCAAAAATTCGTCTGAAAATTCTGAGTCTTGATATTTTTTTGTTAAATAATTTTTTGGGTTTGAGAAAGTTTCTTTATCGGGTATGAATCCAGAAAAAGAAGACGGACGACAAATACTATTGTAATATTTTTTAGTTCGTTCCCAATTTTTATTTCTGTCCATTGCAAAATACCTTCCGGAAAGTGTTACAATTTTTCCAACACCAATACGTTCAATTTCTATCTCTAAGTCAGAAATATAGTGAATAGCATGTTGCTCCTCCATATCTCTTCCGTCTGTAATCACATGAATATAAACACTGTCTTCTCCTAATCCTTGTTGTTTTGCAAGTTCAAGTAACGCAACAAGATGGTCAAAGTGTGCGTGCACACCTTCTTTTTGAAGAAGACCTAAAAGGTGTAATCTAGATTTTTTTTCTTTTACTAAATTAATAGCTTCTAAAAATTTTTTGTTTTCAAAAAAACTTCCATCTTTAATAGAGTTATTTATGCGCAGTAAAGATTGCTCCAAAGCTCGTCCTGCACCAATAGTCATATGACCAACCTCAGAATTTCCAAAATACCCACTGGGTAAACCAACAGACTCACCACTCGCATCCAATAATATTGTTGGATACGTTTTTTCTAAATAATCTGTATAGGGTGTATCAGCTTGTGCAATCATGTTGTATTCTATGTCAGGTGAGTAACCCCAACCATCACGAACAATGAGAAGTACCTTTTGGGAATTTTTTGTTTCTGAATTCATACATAAATTATAGCATGCAAAAGAAAAATAGACCTAGTCTATTTTTTAACGTAAGTAGTAAAAACTTGTTGCATTTTATCTGAAATAAACACAAGTTGCTGAACAACATATTCAACATCCTTTTTTGTTGTGTCTCTTCCAAATGAAAACCGAATTGACTGTGTGTTTGTATCTCGCAATGCGCGAATAACATGGGAATCACCTTCTTCCCCGCTTTTGCACGCCGACTTAACACTCGTTTTTACGCCAACAGCATCAAGGCGCAAGACAATCTCCTCGCTTGATAAATCAGGAATAGAAATATTTATAATATTTGGGATACGTTCTGAATGCATTCCATTAATTACAAAATTTATAGTCATTTTTTTAACAAGCAGTTCTTGAAAAAAGTTTTGTAGAACCTGCAATCTTTCAAATTCTAATTCCCGCATACCAACAGTCAACAATATCGCCTCTGAAAAACCAACGATATAAGGTATATTTTCTGTTCCAGATCTTAATCCAAATTCTTGTGAACCTCCTGTGATAATTGAATCTATTTTGATGTTTGTTTTTTTATACAGAGCGGCAATCTTTTTTGGGCCATAAATTTTTGACCCATTTATGGTCATAAAATCTACACCTAATTTTTGAACATTAATATCTAGGTAATTTACTGCCTGAACAGCATCAGTATGAAAATACGGTAAATGTGTTTTGTGATGTTTTCGATAGTGACGTATGGTTTTTGCAATAGTACGTATGTCTTGGATAACACCAATTTCACCATTCACATAGGAAATAGAAACAAGAATAGTATTATCTTTGAATGATTCTTTGAGCTCCTTTAAATTTAAACTACCTTGCCCGTCAACAGAAATGTATGTTATTTCTGCAAGATTTTTGCTTTCTAAATCTTTACAGGTTTCTAATATAGAGGCGTGTTCAATTTCTGATGTAATAATATGTGGGATTCCTCCTTTGTTGTCTTTTTTCCATCGCGAAACTAAACCTCGTAAAACTAAATTATTAGCTTCTGTACCACCGTCAGTAAAAATAATTTCCTGAGGACGAACACAAAGAAACTTTGATATTTTAATACGTGCATTTTGCAAAATATCACGAACATCAAAACCTTCTTGATATATTGAACCAGCATTGAAAAATTGCTCTGAAAAATAGGGTGTCATTTTTTTCAAAACCTTTTTATCAATTGGTGTACCAGATGCATAGTCCATAAATATGATCTTTTTTTTATTTTTTTTAAGGGAAAACATAGCTTTTTTTAGAATACCATGTTAATCCTGAAATTCAAAAATATTCAACATATCAAATAAATTTTCATAAGAAATAAACTTTTAAAAAAAATATTTTCATATAGTATGAATCTATGGAAAATACACTTTTATACGGAATAGTTGGATTAGGGATTTTACTGATAGCATTAACAGTATGGACTTATATTTTAACTAAAAAAATTAAAGACCTTTCAGCTGGAAAAAAAGCTTCGTCATTAGAATCAATTATTATTGAAAACAATGATCTTATCAAAAAAACAAAACGAAGACAAAAAGAAAATACTGAGAAAATAACTCACCTGAAATCAGAACTTTTAAAAACAATTAGAGATGTTTCTGTTGTCCGTTTTGATGCTCTTGGAGATTCAGGGGGAAAACAAAGTTTTGCAATAGGATTAACCGATGCTCACAAAAATGGAGTTGTTATTTCATCAATGTATACGAGAGGTAGTATGAATGTCTTTGCAAAAAAAATTATAAAAGGTACCTCAAAACATAACCTTACTGATGAGGAAAAACAGGTTATCAATTCTAATTAATAAATATTTATGTCTAACAAAAATGAACAAAAGAATATTATAGAACGTTCCCCTGTTGTGGCTATTATGGGGCATGTTGACCATGGAAAATCAACCTTGCTGGACTATATTAGAAAGACCAATATTGTTGACGGCGAGGCTGGCGGAATTACACAACATATTTCAACATATGAAGTCTCATTAGAAAATGATAAACGAATTACTTTTCTTGATACACCAGGACATGCCGCCTTTGATCAAATGCGTCACCGTGGTGGTGCTGTTGCCGATATTGCCATTCTTATTATTTCAGCAGAGGATGGTGTAAAAATGCAGACAAAACATGCCATTGAGGTAATCAATAAAAATAAAATTCCATTCATTGTTGCTATTAACAAGGTTGATAAACCAAATGCTGATGTAGTAAAAACCAAGACTGATTTATTAGAGGCTGGAATCTATGTTGAAGGGTTTGGAGGAAATATATCTGTTTGTGAAATATCAGCAAAAGTTGGAACAGGAATAGATAACCTTTTAGAAACACTTTTACTTGTTGCAGAGATGGAGGAAATGACTGGAAACATAGACAAACCAGGAACTGGTTTTGTTATCGAATCTCATCGTGACCCAAAACAAGGAATCATGGCAACCATGGTCATTAAAAATGGCTCAATTAAAAAAGGGCAATTTGTTGTTGTTAATGATACCATTACACCAACACGAATGCTGCGTGATTTTAATGGAAAAGATATAGATTCAGCACATTTTTCTACACCTATTCAGCTTGTTGGATTTAATAATATCCCAGAGGTAGGAAGCACCTTTACAACCTTTGAATCTAAAAAAGATGCAGAGCAAGCAATTACAGAGTTCAAGGAAATAAAGGCAGAACTAGAAGAACGTTGTGGAATTATGAAAGTGGCAAATGGGGTAGCTCTCGTCCCTGTAATCATTAAAACTGATGTCGCAGGAACTGGTGAAGCTATCTCTGAGGAAATTGAAAAACTAACAACAGATGATGTCATTTTTAAGGTTATAAAATGTGAAACAGGTTCAATTAATGAATCGGATATTAAAATTGCCTTGTGTGACGCTAATACTATCATCATAGGTTTTCATGTTGAACAAGACAGTGCAATAAAACTTATAAATGATTATGAAACAGTAACTATTAAGAAATTTGATATCATTTACAAGCTTACTGAGTGGTTAGAAGAACTCTATGAGGAACGTAGAATTAAAAAAGAGGTCGAAACTATGCAAGGGCAAATAAGAATCTTAAAAGCATTCTCACGTCAAAAAACAAAGGCTGTTATTGGTGGTGAAATATTGGATGGTGCTATTGCTGTAAAAGAAGAATTCAAAATCTTGCGCAAAAAAGAGGAAGTAGGGCGTGGACACATTACAGGTCTTCAAGAAGGGAAAATGGAAACAGAGCGTGTTATAACACTTGGTGCACAATGTGGAATGATGACAACCTCAGAAATTGAAATTATTCCTGGTGATGTACTAGAAACCTTCATTAAAGAAACGAAATAATATGCAAAACTCAAAATTAGAACGTATAAATAAAGAAATGAAAAAACTTTTTGCAAGCTTTATTGAGATAGAAACAAATAAAGAATCTCTTATTACTGTTACTCGTTGTATTATTGCCGGTGACCGAAGAAACATTGACGTTATGGTAAGCGTATACCCAGCAAAGCATGAGGAAAAGGTTATTAAATTTCTTGACCGTAGAAAATGGGACGCACGAGATTATATGAAAAAACGAATTCAAACACGTGTTATTCCCCATGTTCATTTCAAAATAGATGAAGGTGAAAAAAATAGGCAGAAAATTGACCAATTACTTAATAAAGTATAAAGTAGTACTTGTACTTCTCAATGAGAAGCTACATTAGACGTGGTGGCGAAGTGGTTTAACGCTACGGTTTGCAAAACCGTCATTCATGGGTTCAAATCCCATCCACGTCTCCATGGGTAGAATCAAATTTTACCCACATCTACCTTTGCCGAGGTGGTGGAATCGGTAGACACGAGGGACTTAAAATCCCTTGCTTTCGGGCGTGCGGGTTCAATTCCCGCCCTCGGCACATAAAAAAACAAGCTTATGCTTGTTTTTAATTTAAATTCCTTTTAATGTACCACCTGGCTGTAAGTCAAAGGTATTTGCAATCATAAATACAATAGCCCACACACTTAGAATAACAAAAAGTCCTATAATTCCCCAAAAGATTTTTTGTTTCTTTTCTTCTCTTAGAGTGTCTCCTCCGTCCTCCTTTATGTATTGAAATATTCCATACATAACGTATACAAGAGCTAATAGAACAATAACAGGAATAACAGATTTATTAATAAAACCTGTTATAGACGAAACTAACGAGGTCGCGTCCCCACTATCAAACTTGGCATTTGTAAAAAATGGCATAAAACCAAGAAATATAATCAAAAGATATTTTTTAATAGATTTATAAAACATATTATTTCTTAATTGTTGTTTTCATAAAATTGAGGCAACAATGGCTCCGTTCCGAAAAATGTTTGAGTCAATGTTCCTGTCAAACCTAAAAAGGTTAGCATTGCAAATAATGCAACAATTCCCCATAACATATGTTGCTTTCCTTTATTTCGTTCATCTGAATTTTCAGCATTTTTAACAAACTGTGCGATACCCCAAATAAACAATAATAATGCCACAGAGAAAAGTAACATCATCAAAGGTTTTCCCAAAAATTTTGTAATATTTCCAGCGAAATCTTTAATAGTATTTCCTGCTGCAAAGGTTACTGACGGTACCAAAAGTCCGATTGTAATAATGATTTTTTTCATAATACTATTTTCCACGTATTGCATTAACGGTTCCTATAATTGCCTCCGCAATAACATAAGCTCCCAATAAAATCATAGAACCTACAAAGACATATACTAATGCGTCTTTTGCTTTTTTCAGTTCTTCTGGTTTTCCTTGTGCAGCGATAAATAGATATCCTGTATAAATAATAGCTAACGCAACCAACGGAACACCAACCTTCATAACAATATCTAGTACAGCTTTTACAAATTCTGGAATTGTATCAACCGTTCCAAGTGGATTCGCTAGTTTTATGGAAACACCAGAACCCGCCACAGCATTGTTGCTATCATTCCCTGAGTGACCTGAGTCAATACCAGTAGAACCACTTGAATACGGAACTGTTTCAGCACCAGAATGTGCATCTAAACATGCAGCCAATGAAGAATACAAAGATATAGAATTTCCTGTGTACGTATATGTACCATTAGCAAGCTCCTTACATGCACCTGCAGCATCAATATGAGAGACTGAAAATGATGAAAGAATGATTACAAAAATCAT
>JAJOLB010000052.1 GCA_021129535.1 Minisyncoccota bacterium | reverse complement strand
GCTTACTTTTTTACTTGTATTCATTAAACTGCAAGAGGTGGGGGAACTTTCCTTATGGGTTTTCTAAATTTATAAAGGTTACCTTTTGAAATAAGTTCTTTGTCAAATTAAAAATCTATCATAAAAAATGAATATGCTATAATAGAATTATGAAAAACAATATTACAAAAATACTCTTAATTACCTTAATCTTTGTAATAGGTTTTGGTTTAAATACCAGAATTAATTTTGTGTTTGCTGAAACAGCCGAGGAACTTGAGAAACAAATCAGTAGTACGCAAAAAAACTTGAAAAACCTAGAAGCAGAGGCTCTACGTATACAACGAGAGCTTGAAAAAACAGGCACAGAAAAGGCAAGTCTTAGAAAGGAGCTTTCCCTTATAAACAGCAGAAGGAAATCCTTGGAAAACAATATTTCCCAGACAAAATCAAAAATTAATATTCTAGATAGAGAAATTGAGAAAACAGAGTATGAAATAGATGTTAAAAATAACACCATTGCAGAACAATCACATTTTTTAGAATCACTTTTAAGGCGTGTAAACCAGAGGGAAGATTTCTCTATATTAGAGAGTTTTCTCTCATCTCAGTCATTGTCTTTGTTTTTTAAATATCGTGATGCGTATTTGAATCTTCAAAACCCAATACTGAAAAAGACTCATGCTCTTAGGGAGAATAAAATTTCTCTTTTTCAGAGCAAGGAAAAACTTGTCGACAAGCAAGGTAATCTCGTTCAAGAAAGAGAAAAATATAGTGATCAAAAATCGATCGTCGCAGGACAAGAACAGGAGAAAAATAACATCCTCAGAGAAACAAAAAACAAAGAGTCACAGTACCAAAAAAATCTGACCAGAACAAGAAAGGCGATTGCAGATCTAGACAAGGCAATTCGCTCCTATGAATCAAAATTAAAATTTATTTTAGATAAAAATTCATTACCAACAAAAGGCTCCGGTGTCCTTGACTGGCCATTACCAAAGAGTGATATTTATATAACCCAACGTTTTGGGAAAACAACATCATCAGGAGTTCTCTATTCATCTGGATCACATAGTGGAACAGATTTTCGTGCCGCAATAGGAACGCCTGTGTACGCTGTTGCGGATGGTGTTATTAGAGGTACTGGTGATACTGATGCTGCGTGTAAAGGCATATCGTTTGGAAAATGGATTCTGATTGAACACGACATAGGGTTATCTACCACCTACGGTCATTTATCAAAAATAAAAACATCAAAAGGAAAAAAGGTTAAAAAGGGTGATCTTATCGGGTATTCAGGTAATACAGGTCATTCAACAGGTCCTCATTTGCATCTAACGGTCTATGCAACCTACGGAAATGGGGGAGAAAAGGTTGTAAAAGTAAAAAGCTACGACAGTTGGACATGTCCAGGAAATATTCTCGTACGTCCGTCTGCACCTACAAAGGCTTATTTAAATCCGATAGATTATTTACCAGCCTTATCTAGAAATAAATTTAAACACCCACGACTATAATTGCCTCTGCGTTATAAATTTGATATAATAAATATATGAAAAAAAATTACAAAAAAGGATCATTAAGATGGATTATTTACATTGTTATTGGAATTGCTCTTGCGTCTTTTTACTTTGGTTTTTCTGTTCAGGATGTTGTTGAAAATGAACAAATGCAATCAAATTTTAGCTACATACAAACACACATAAATGACTTCTATCAAGAACATTTAGCAGAGAAAATTAATTATTTTTGGAATGATGTTGTTGTTAATCTATTTTGGGATAGTTTTATCGATAATATGGAGAGAGTTAAAAATGGGGAACCAACAAATATTGAGTTACTGACACCGAGCATAGAAAATTCTGATAAGATATGAAAATATTAGATGCACAATTTGTAACAGGTGTTGTTGGTGAGCGAGATGTTATGTATGATGGAACTCCGCACATTGCATTTATTGGACGTTCTAACGTCGGAAAATCCACAACCATTAATACATTACTTGGTCGAAAAAAATTGGTAAAAACAGGGCGGACACCAGGGAAGACTCGTGAGATAAATTTCTTTAAGGTTTCGACTGATATAACCCAAGACGTCTATTTCGTCGATTTACCAGGTTATGGTTATGCAAAGGTCTCCAAAACTGACCGTCAGAGACTTCGAGGAATTATCGAATGGTACATTAGTCATCCTGCTAGCGATTTAGAGCTTGTTGTTTTGATTATTGATGCAAAGGCTGGACTCACAGACTTTGATAAACAAATGTTCGAATTGATGGACCAAACAGGTAAAAACTATATTTTAGCTGTTAACAAGATAGACAAGCTAAATCAAAAAGGAATCAATAAGCTTAAAAAGGAAATAAAGGCTGACGTACCAAATGCAGAAACAGGGAAAAATGTTTTCTACTATTCAGCATTTAAAAATAAAAACATACATCTATTACGTGACGCACTGTTTGGTGGACTAAAAGAAAAGGAATAAAAACAGCTTTTGTGCTGTTTTTATTATAAATAGAATATTAAGCTATATATACCTTATTCGCAGTATTAATGTCGTAAAAGGTATATTGTGCGACGTTGTGTTAAATTCTGATATATCCCTTCTATTCTTATAATTTGATATAATAGATATAATAAATTCATGAATAAATATTATTGTTTTTTTAATTTCAAATATCTCTCTAAAACCTCTACATCATCAAAATGATGTTTGGTTGTTCCGATGATTTGGTAATCCTCGTGACCTTTTCCAGCGACAAGAATAATATCACCAGCAGTCGATATGTCGACTGCTTTTTTAATGGCTAATTCCCTGTCTGAAATAATTTCAAAATTATCTTTATCAGAATCACAGCCTGCAAGCATGTCATTTAAAATTTGCACTAAATCCTCTGTACGTGGATTATCAGCCGTTAGAATAGTGTAGTCGCTATTATTCTGTGTAATCTGTGCCATTTGTGGACGTTTACCGCTGTCTCTGTCGCCTCCTGCACCAACTACGGTGATTATTTTATTATGAGGTAGTTCGTTCAATGTTTTTAATACATTTTCCAATGCATCTGATGTATGTGCATAGTCGACAATTCCAACAACGCCTTCCCTGCTACCTGTTACAATTTCCATACGTCCGCGTGCACCGTCAATGTCTGAAAGTGTTTTTAATATCTCTTCAATATTAAAACCTAGTTCAATTAACGCTCCATAGACTGACAAAATATTATACATATTAAATTTTCCTACAAATTTAACCTGAGCATTATTTCCATCTAGCAGAACCTTTGTTCCGCTTATTCCAAAATTTTCTATCTTAAATAAGATATCTCTGCTAATAGGGTTTTTGAAATCTACATCTCCATAAGTAATAATTTTTGCCTTGGTTTTTTCAATCATCATCGCGGCATATTTGTCATCGATATTAATCAATGCAAATGAGTCTATATTTAATAAACTAAATAATTTTTGTTTTGCCTGTGCATAGTCATCAAAATTTTCGTGATAGTCCAGGTGGTCTTGGGTCAGGTTTGTGTAGATTGCACCTACTATTTTTGTTCCATTTAGTCGATTTTGATCAAGTGCGTGGGACGTTGCCTCTATACAAACATATTCACAACCTGAATCAACAGCCTGTTTCAGGCTTTTTTGGAATTCAATTATCTCCATTGATGATGAAGCCTTTTTCTGCGTTTCAATTTCTACGCCATTGATAAAATCCCCAGCGGTTGAGAATAATGCAGTCTTTTTACCAAGATTCAATAGACTTTGGTACAGAATCGTTGCGATAGTTGTCTTCCCATTTGTTCCTGTAATCGCTATAATCTGTAATTTTTCTGATGGGTTTCCATAGAAATTTGAAACCATTTGTCCCATTTTTTTTGATACTGAATCTACAACAACAAAAACTACTTCACTATCACTTCGCTTAACTTTGTCACTCCCATGCAACGGTTTTTCGTTTACAGAAAAAGATTGTTTAAGGCGGGAATCCAGGTTATTTGGTAATCGTTCACAAACAATAACCACACTTCCCTTTTCTATTGCTTGGCCGATAAAGTCATGACCGTCAACTTGTGTTCCTGGCACTGCAAAATACAAGGTCTTTTCCGAAAAATATTCACGTGTGTCCTGTGTAAGATTATCTATTTCAATATTACTATCTCCAATAATTTCTTTAATCTCAATTTTTTTTAAAATATCTGCAAGATTCATACTTCTATTATAACTTTTCTATAAAAAAATATAAGCCACAGTTGCGGCTTGTATGGTATTAGGTTATTTCCCTTCCTATATATATTTTACAATCTTATTTTCTATTTCTGCAGGTACAGAAGTCGATTAGTGATTTTCTTCGCACAAATAGTATTTCAAGATTTTTCATAATTTATTTTAATAAAACATCCAAAAAAAATAAAGTAAACTAGATATAAATAAAAAAACACCATAAGCGTTTTAAAATAATTTTATAATATCTTTTACTGTTACAAACAACATTAATCCGATTAATAAGAAAAAACCAACAACATTAATCCAGTTTACAATATTTGGATTAAGTCTTTTCCCTATTACCGATTCGATGAGTAGTATAAATATTCTTCCTCCGTCTAATGCCGGGAATGGAATAATATTCAAAACTGCTAGATTAATAGATAGCATTGCGGCAAACCCAATTAAATAGGTTAAACCGATTTTTGCAGCTGAACCAACCTGACCAGCAATTCCTACAGGACCAGAAACAGCGTCAATTGAGACTTTTCCACTGATTAGCTGTCCAAATCCTCTGAATATTTCAACCGTCATGGATACTGTATTTTTTGCTCCGTACCATAGTGACTGAAAAAATGGTAATTTCATTTTTCCAACACGATCCATACCTACACCAATAGAATATGAATCACCAACAATACCTAGTTTTGGTTTTGTGATGATGTTTTCTAGTTTTTTATCACGCAATACTACAAAACCAACATCTGAATTTTCTCCGTTTTCTTGAATAAATCTTGCAATATCTTCGATTGATTGGTCTTGCACGATGACAGTACTTTCACCAGTGTAATATTCCTTTACAATATCGCCGACCTGCAATCCAGCATTTTCTGCTGGTGATTTTTGCATTATAGATGTTAATGTTAAATCAATATTTTCAAACTTATAGTTATCAGGCGCCGAACTGACAGGTGCCATAATTCCAGCCATAAATATTCCAGAAAATAGAATCCAAGCAAAAATTAAGTTAAACAAAATTCCACCGAACATCACCAGAGTTTGTTGCCATCGCGGTTTATGAACAAGACTCACTGCCTTTTCCTCGTCACTTAGCTCTGATCCATCGTCATTTTCCCCAAATATTTTTACAAATCCACCAAATGGAATCCAGTTCATAGTGAAATCTGTTCCACGCCAGCTAAACATTTTAAACATTTTAGGCGGATACCCAAAACCAAATTCATCAACACGAATGTTAAACAATTTTGCAAAGAGAAAATGCCCTAGTTCATGAACAAAGACAAGGATTCCCAATATTAAGATAAATATAATGATATTCATAATAGGCTATACAGACATTACAGACTCTTCCTTTTTATTAAATAACTCTTCTAGATTTTTATTTGATGTGTCTACCATTTTTTGTAGTTCATCCTTGAATCCGTGAGTTGCGTCACCTGAATAATCACTGTTTTTTTCACCAGCTTCTATCCCTTTTACTGCATCTTGACGAATATTTCGAATTTTAATTCGTGCGTTTTCAAGTTTTTCTTTTAACAGTTTTACAATTCCAGACTTGCTCTCCTCTGTCAACTGCGGAATATGTACGCGTACACCCGTGTCATCAACTGATACTGAAAATGGTAATTGTGACTCATGTAGAGATTTTTCAATCAATTGAACATGTGACTTGTCCCATGGTGAGATTTTCATGGTCCGCGCATCTTCTAATGAGATTGATGCAATATTTTTAATAGGTTGCACTGAGCCATAAGAATCAATAGATAAACTATCTATTAATGAGGGATTTGCTCGTCCTGTTGAGATTTGTAAATATTCTTGTTTTAAGTGCGCTTCTGCATCTGCAAAGGCTTCTTTTGTTTGTGTAAAATCATAATTCATATGTTTATAAGTATAATGGAAATATGAAAAATAAAAACCATTAAGGATAGTTTTTATAAATTAATGGATACGTTATCAATAATCATTTTAATAGATGCTCCATTCGCAGTCATATATTTCCTGCTGTTTAAAATAGTTTCTAAAATTTTATTTCGCTTTTGACTTGGTTTTTGTTTAATATAAAAAATCTCTAAATCATCCAACAATGCCTGTAAATCTGCTTTATTCAATTTATTTTCTGCAAGCTCACCTTTTTTAGGTTTTCCTGTTACGGATTTAATAATCGTAAATCGTTCATTCAGTGTCATTTTGATAAAATCAACAGCATTAATTTTTCGCTCCTGTGTGTCTAAAACTCTATTCAACGAAATTAATTCCAACCGTGATAATATGGTCGGTAGTATTTTTTTTGCATTTGGGAAAATAAAGAAAAAGGTCGTTTGTGATTTTGGTTCTTCAATCAATTTCAACAAAGTATTCTGTGCCTCGTTGTTTATATGTGTGAATGAAATAATAAATAATGATTCTCTGTCTGTTTTTTCAACACCTAGTGATTTTATTGTTCGTGCATCGTTAATTTTAAACGAATCATAGTGTTTACTAAAAACATAGGAAAATCTTTTTTTGTCGATAAATTCATCAAAATCGCTAGTTTTCAATCCATGAGATTCAAAGCCGTAAGCATGATGTTTGAATTTTGAAGTATTAAAAAGTTTTTTTATTTTTTCCATTAATCTTATTATAGCAAAATAAAAAACTATTTAGAAATAATAGCTTTTTTATAAGTATCAATATGTTCCAATGCAATTCCTGTTCCACGAGCAACGCAGAACAATGGATCCTCTACCAAATGAGCGTCAACACCTGTACGTCGCTTAATCAAATCTGTCAGGTTCCGTAATTGTGATGTTCCACCTGTCAGGGCAATTCCATTATCAATAATATCAGAGGCTAATTCAGGTGGCACTTGAGCCAAGACGTCCTTCATAGCTTGAATCATTATTTTCAAATCCCCTTCTAATGCTTTGGTTATTTCATTGGTTCCAATTTTTACTGATCGTGGTAAACCTGTAACATAATCGCGTCCTTTTATAATGACGTGCAGTTCGTCCTCCACGGGCAATGCTGAGCCAATTTTAATTTTAATTTTTTCAGCAGTTCGGTCCCCGATTGCTAGATTGTAGGTTTTTTTAATATAATCGATAATAGAGGTGTCAACCTTTCGCCCTGCACATTTTACAGATGTTGATGCGACAATTCCACCGAGCGAAATTACAGCAACATCGATGGTTCCTCCACCAATATCAACAATCATGTACCCGTTTGGTTCTTGGATGGAAATTCCTGAGCCAATGGCCGCAAGTATTGGCTCCTTTACAACGTAGGCGTTTCTGGCGCCAGCCTTTGTTGCGGCCTCGATAACAGCACGACGTTCTGTTGATGTAATTCCCGCAGGAACTGACAACAAAACATCAGGTTTCCACATGCTCCATTTACCTAGAGCCTTTTCAAAATAATATCGCAACATTTTTTCTGTAACACGATAATCAGCGATAACTCCGTCCTTCATTGGTCGGAATGCAACAATATCATCAGGAGTCTTTCCTATCATCATTTTTGCTTCACGACCAACAGCCAGAACCTTGTTTCCCTGAATAGAAATAGCCACCACAGATGGTTCATCCAAAATCACCCCTTTTCCAGGCAAATAGACCAAAATATTTGTGGTTCCTAAATCGATTCCAAGTTTTTTTGAGAAGATAGACATATATATGAAAGTATACTTATAGATATATAAAAAACAAGATTTTGAAAATTATTTATTAATTTTCATTTATATTTACAAATCAATTCAGGAAGACGAAAAGTAGAGTTAAAAAAACATTTTAAAGAGTGTGAACAAGTCGTGTACAACTATTTCAAAATATAACATATATGATATATTATATATATGTTATTCAAGAAAAAAGAAACAGCAGCTGAATCAAAACAGTATGCTGAAATAGGTCTCTTTATTAAAAAACTTCGAAAAGAACGCGGACTAACACAAATTCAGTTGGCGGAAAAGCTTGGAAAAAAACAATCAGCTATTGCGCGCATGGAACGCGGTGGACTGAATTTTTCAACAGGTGAATTATTGAAACTTGGAGAGGTTCTAGATCATCCAATTATTAAACTTCATCGCGAGGAACGAGATGATTTTATTATCCATGGTGGAAAAAAATTATCAGGTTCTATTTCAACCAATACGTCAAAAAATGGAGCCATGGGGTTAATGCATGCTGCCCTATTAAACAAAGGAGTTTCTACCTTATGTGGGATTCCGCGGATTCAAGAGGTGTTTCGTATTATCGAAATATTTGAATCTATTGGTGTAAAATGTGATTGGGTCACAGGGAAAAGCATTCTCGTCATTACACCACCAAAACGATTTAAATTTGACCAAATTAATAAAAAATCAGCACGACAAGTGCGTTCATTTATGATGTCTATCGGTGCATTGATTCACCATGTTAAAGAGTTTGAAATTCCAACCGCTGGCGGATGTAAAATGGGTGAACGAACCATTGCTGCCCATAAACATGGAATCGAACAGTTAGGTGTAAAAATTACCACACGAAATTCAGGATACCTGATTCAACGTAAAAAATTAAAAGGTGCAGAAATAACCATGTACGAGGCCTCTGATACCGCAACAGAAAATATTATTATTGCCGCTGCGGGAATTGACGCAACAACGGTTATTCATTTTGCGCAGCAAAACTATATGGTTCAAGATGTTTGTTTCTACCTACAACGATGCGGTGTGAAAATTGACGGTGTTGGCACCTTGAAACTAACCATTCATGGCAAAAAGGATATTAATGTCGATATTACCCATGATAATAGCGAGGACCCAATCGAGTCAATGATGTTTATCACAGCAGCAATTGTTACCGATTCAAAATTAACGGTAGAACGTTGCCCTATTGATTTTTTACGTATTGAAATGTTAAAATTACAAAAAATAGGTGTCCGTATGAAAATTTCCGATTCTTATAAGGCAAAAAACAGGCGAACTCATTTGGTAGATATTACAATTATGCCACCTATAAAAATGAAGGCTCTAACCGACAAAATCCATGCACAACCCTATCCAGGAATTAATACAGATAATCTGCCATTTTTTGTTCCTGTTGCCTTAAAGGCGCGCGGAACAACATTGATTCACGACTGGATGTGGGAAAACCGCGCAATCTATTTTGCAGAGCTTAACCGTTTGGGTGCATCTGTACGATTGGCTGACCAACATCGTGTATTCATCGAGGGTGGACATAAATTGCATCCAGGTGAAATTGTCTGCCCACCAGCATTACGACCGTCTGTAATGATTATGGTGGTAATGTTGGGTATCGAAGGACGCTCAATGTTACGAAACGTCTATTCAATTAAACGTGGCTATGAAAATATTGTAGAACGTTTAAATTCTATTGGTGCTGATATTCAAATGGTTAAGGAAATTTAGTAATAAAAAACGAGTTTGTCATTGCGAACCTGCAAAGCAATCTAGGCTGTTAATTTTTTTAGAAAATAATAAAAACCGATTTAAAATCGGTTTTTATTATTTGAACTTTATTATTATCAATATAGTAAAAAAGACCCAATCTTGAAGAAAGGGTCTAAGGTATTGAGGAACTAAGAGTCTAGCTCTTAGATTCCAAGGTTTTTGTAGTAAGA
>JAJOLB010000029.1 GCA_021129535.1 Minisyncoccota bacterium | reverse complement strand
ATGAACATCCAAAACATACACCTCGTGTCTATGTTTATCGATTCAATAACAGTTAAACATGGAGAAAGATTTCTGTCAAGTACTTTATACTCAAACACAAACAACGTATACTGTACTTAATTATGATCGTTGCAGAAATAATTCCCATAACATCATCAATATTAGCTGAATCGTTAAGCTATTTTTCTGCTACACAAATCACACCAGGAACGGTGGTAACAATCCCCTTGCGGAAACAGGAAATTCGTGGAATTGTTGTTTCAACATCCGAGGTTCAAAACCTGAAACAGAACCTACGAAACCAAAATTTTAAAATTAGAAATATTATTACGGTACATGACGAAACGGTGTTTTCCTCTGCCTATTTAAACACGGTTCAGCAATTAAAAAACTATTACGTATTACCTGCCGGAAAATTGATTGATATCACCTATCCAAAATACATTACAAAACATTTTGATGAATTTTGCTACGACGCTGTGGGACACCTACCTCCGAACAAGCGACAGTATTCTAAATCTTTGTTGCAAAAATCATATAGCGAGCGAATAAAATATTACGAGTTTTTTTTGCAAGAAAAAATTAAAAATAACGAATCCGTTCATATTATTTGCCCGACTGTTTTGGAGGTAAAAAAAATACATAGAGATTTACAAGATTTTTTTGTTGGAAATATACATCTATTACATGGAAAAACCACAGCAAAAAAAATAACATCAACATATACAGAATTACGTAAAAAACCATCTGTCATTATTTCAACAGCTCAATTCATTGACGTTTCTGCGTTGAATAAAACAATCATTATTATAGAGTCTGATTCGTCATCATATTATTATCGAGCGGTAGCTCCAAAAATTGATTACAGAATCTTTATAGAGGAATACGCAAAGAATTCACAGATACAAATTATTTTTGCTGATAGTATTTTGCGAGCAAAGAGATTTAGTGAAAAAACTTTATTTCATGAAAATGTAGACATGCAAATATTTTTACCGGAAAAAATAAAACTTATCTCTACTATTTCCAAAACACCAATGAAACAATCTGATGCACAACGTATCAAAGACATCGATAAAAAACGTGTCGCATTCTCCCCTTTTTCTGATGAAATTTTGAAACATATTAAAAAATCAGTAAAAAATAATGAGAAAATATTTTTCTATACTACACGCAAAAGCCTTTCTCCAACCATCATGTGCCGTGACTGCGGTGAATTAGCGCAAGACATCGAAACAAAAACCCCATACAGTTTGTATGTAAAAAACAAAGAACTCCTCTATATCAATAAAATAACTGGTGAAATTATTCCAGCCTTTGATTTGTGTCAGTTTTGTGGGTCGTGGCGACTGCAAACCTTGGGTATTGGAACAGAATCAATTAAGCAAGAGTTGCAGAAACTATTTCCTGAAATTGATTCATATATTATTGATTCCACACAAACAAAAAATCAAACAGAGATTAATAAGGTCTTGAAGGGATTTAATACAGAAAATAGCAGTTCAAAAATCCTTATAGGAACACAAAAATCTCTACCTTTTCTGGAAAACATAGATAGCTCGTTCATTGTCAGTATCGATGGAATTTTCTACCAACAAAGCTATTCAAACGAGGAACGTATTTTATCTCTCGTAAAAAAAATATACGATAATTCAAAACGAACCTACATTCAAACACGAAAGGTTTCTGAAAAAACACTGACACGGAAAAAATCTATTTCAACAGCGAGTAAAGAAAAAGATGTCTTGCAGTTAAAATTCTCAAAAAAACTGCAATCTATCATAAAAAATATTCAGCATTCTGATGAATTTGGAAAGACAATGTTGTCACAATATACAGAATCATTGAAAATTTGGAGTATAATTAAAACTGGAAATTATCTCAATTTCCTAAAAAACAAAAAAAATAATAATTTTGCTGTTATTAAAATAAATCATTCTGCCTTGCGAATAGATTACACAAAAATATACCATCTCTATATCGAGCGCTTGGCTGATTATCAACCACACATAAAGGCTCGCTCTTCCTATAAAAATGGTTTTATAGATATTGGAATTACAATACATATCAACGCAGACAAATGGAATACAAGCTCACAAGACCAGAATCTCGTCAGACTTCTTCCTTTTGGTGAGCGAAATATTAACATTGAAATTAATCCCGAAGTTTTTTAGTTTTATTTTGTTGCAAGTTTATCCTCTTGTGATATTATTCTGTGCATATGGCAACTAATGTAGATGTAAAAAAGACAAAAAAAGACAACAATATGGGTCTTTTACGAAAATTTTCTCGAAAGATGAAACAATCAGGTGTACTACGTAAAAAGCGTTCACTACGATATTTCGACCGAGTAGTTTCTGATTTCAGAAAAAAATCTGAAAAATTAACAAAACTAGACTTGAAAAAAAATTACGAAAAAAAGGAAAAAATGGGAACATTGAAACCTCGTAAACGACGATAAAAATGGCAGTAGCGGAATACAAAAATTTCACTATTCTCAGACAAACAAAAGGCAGGATTCCAACCCTGCCTTTTGTTGAAGTTAAAGAAGCTATTTTAGGTAAAAAATACGACCTATCTCTTACCTTTCCAACATTAGACCTGGCAGAAGAACTGCACATAAAATGGAAGAAAAAAACAGGTCCTGTAAATATTCTATCATTTCCACTAGATCAAAATGAAGGGGAAATAATATTAACACTATCCCAAGCACGAAAAGAGGCAAAGAATTATGATAGAAATTACAGAGATCATCTTGTTTTTCTTTTTATTCATGGCTGTCTGCATTTGAAAGGAATGACACATGGTGCTAAAATGGAGAAAGAAGAACGTTTTTACTGTAAAAAATTTCTCTAGAAAATAATCAAAATGAATGAATATAAAATAGGTATTGATATTGGATCAAATGCAATTAAAATTGTCATTAGCGAAAATATAAAGAAAACTGAAAAACCTCATATTCTACATGCAATCGAATCTCCGATGCATGGTTTTCGTCATGGTTATATTGTGGATGCTAACTCTGCATTGAAATCAATAAAATTTGCAATCGCAAAAACTGAGAAAATTTCAAAATTAAAAATTGATAGAGCTCTTTTTAGTATTGGAGGAATAGGTCTGTCATCGCAATTTGTAAAAACAAATATCAACATCACGAACAAAGACGGCGAAGTTAATGATTATAATATAGATGAACTTGTCCAGAAATCAGAATATTTATTTTCACAAAAGTATCCAAATAAAAAAATTTTGCATATTATTCCTGTTAAATATCTCGTAGATGGACGAGATGTACTAGGTTCACCTATTGGAATGTATGGTAAAAAATTAGAGGCTAAAATAATTTTTGTAACGATTTTGGAACATCACTATGATGCGTTTATTTCACTGATTGAGCAAACAGGCATAACAATACAGGAGGACCTTATCGCGTCACCTCTTGCTGACGCCGAGGCTTCGGCAAACTATGCACAAAAATCCCAAGGATGCATTATCGTGAACATAGGGTCAGAAACCACCTCGCTGGCAACATTTGAAAACAATACATTGACATCGCTACATATTAAATCTATTGGTTCTAATAGTATAACCAATGATATTGCTCTAGGATTACAAATTCCACTAGAAACCGCGGAGAATGTTAAGAAATTAAAAAACAAAGACTATTCCAAAAAGAAAGTAGAGGAAATTATTCAAGCACGACTCATCGATATACTTGAAATAATAGAAAGTCATTTGAAATCTATACATAAAAACAGACTTCTCCCTGCGGGAATTATCTTTTCAGGTGCTGGTTCAAAAATAGAATTTTTAAATGACTACACAAAAAAATATTTACGATTACCAACACAAAATGTATCAATTGTTAAATATTCAAAGAAAACAAAAAGATCATCAAGTATAGGCGAACAGTTTTCTATTGCCTATGGATTATCATTTGTGAAAAATGTTTCATTCTTGAAAAAATCAAAATTAAACATGAAAAAAGTTAAAAAAATGTTTTCAAAATTTTTTAATCAAATAATGCCCTGAACACTATTGTGTTTAGGTTTTTTTTTGTTACAATTATATATTATTTAGTACTAACATTATAATTAATTATGCCAAAAATTAACCCAGAAATTGAAACATTCGCACGCATCAAGGTCATTGGTGTTGGTGGCTCAGGAGCCAACGCTATCAATCACATGATTGATTCAAAAATTACAGGTGTTGAGTTCATTGCTGTTAACACTGACACACAGGATCTTCATCACTCAAAAGCAAATAAAAAAATCCATATAGGCAAGAACCTTACAAAAGGACTAGGTTCTGGAATGAATCCAGAAATTGGTCGCGCATCAGCCGAGGAAACAAAGGCTGAAATCCAAGAAGCCATTAAAGGTGCCGACATGGTATTTATTGCAGCCGGAATGGGTGGCGGAACTGGAACAGGAGCCTCACCAATTATTGCAAAAACTGCAAAAGAAGCAGGAATTCTAACAATAGGTGTTGTAACAAAACCATTTTCTTTCGAAGGTGCACAACGACAAAAAATTGCAGACCAAGGAATCGAAGATTTAGAAAAAGAGGTAGACGCTTTGGTCACTATTCCAAACGACCGACTACTTATAGTTGCTGGTGATAATATGTCATTCAAAGATGCATTTGCAACATCTGACGATATCCTACGGCAAGCAGTTGAAGGGATTTCAGATCTTATCACAACGCCTGGTATTATTAATATTGATTATGCTGATATTGAAACAACTCTTAAAAATGCAGGTGCTGCATTTATGGGAATCGGTATTAAATCAGGTAATGAACGTGCAAAGGAGGCGGCATTAGAGGCAATTAACTCACCATTGTTGGATATCGAAATTGAAGGAGCAAAAGGTGTCCTTTTCGCAATCTCTGCTGGCGATGACTTAACCATGAACGAGGTTAATGAGATCGCGTCAACCATAACAGAATCAATTGATTCAAATGCACGTGTTATCTTTGGAACTATTCATGATACTAAATTGAAAAAAGGTGAAATCAAGGTAACCGTAATCGCAACAGGCTTTGATGGTATTGTTTCTAAAAAACCTGCACTCTCTCCCCTTGCGCGACGCAATGAGACTGAATCAATTCCAGAACCAGCTGATGAACCAATAAAAAGTAAGAAATTAAAAAATCAAATTGAAGAAATCGAAATCATAGAAGAGATTGATGATTCTGAGGATGATGACTGGTCAGTAATGCCTGCATTTTTACGACCTAAAAAATAAAAACCTATATGGTTTTTTTATTTTATAGTTACATATTTATATTTTCTAAGTAAAAATACCCACATACAATTGTGGGTATTTTATGAATAACTTTCGTTATTATTTGTTTAGTGAAACCAATCTAATGCTTCCACCTTGACTAGAAGGAAGATTAACTCCATTTTTTCTAGTCGTTTCCTCATCGCAAATAACTATTTTTTTAGTTACTATTGATTTTGGGTGAATAGCTTTTAAATCAAGATTATAGAAAACTTGTTTTTTACCATTATTGATAATAGTTTTTTTTGTCACCTTGGCATTTACCTTTAATGTCCATCCTCCTTTTATTTTTTTTAGAAATCCTGGATTTCCAAAATAAAATATATTTAATATGCCATTTGGCATGTTAATAGAAGAATTTCTAAAAGGTATACCGGATTCTGGTAACTTTTTTAAATCTTTGTAAATTCTTGGAATACTAAATTCTGCATTTCCAAGATATTTTACTGAGCTCAAAAAAGAACCATCTTTTAAAACTTTTTTTTGTTTCTTGTTCTTAGGAACAACTTTCTGTTTTAGATTTACAATTTCTTTTTTTGATAGACCAAGATCTATCAATTTTTCTGTATTTAATGTAGCGAAGGCATTTCCTATTACTGTCATAGTTTTAATATTTAATTTTTAATTTTACTTATTTGGTGTAAAAATGTACCAACGCATATTCCCATGAATAACGATTTGATATTACTATATGCCTATTTAATATATTTGTCAAGCACTTATCTCTTTCCTTTTTTTACGCTATACTAACAAAGTAACTTATCAGAAATATAAGACCTCTTACGCAAAAAAATTAAGAGTAGTTTTGAATAATTTTTACAAGATTGAAATAAAAAAACACAGTCAATATACAATATTGGCGAGTATTTTTTATAAAGAGATTGGGAAAATTTTTCTAAAATACGAAATAATTTTTAACGTAATAGGTCTAAACAAAAAAATATTACTATGTACGACTTAATTATTATTGGAGCTGGACCAGCAGGAACCGCAGCAGGTGTCTATGCCGCACGAAAAAAACTAAAAACATTACTCATCACCGAGGAATTTGGCGGACAATCTGTTGTGTCAGAAACTATTTACAACTGGATTGGTACACCTGAAATTGCAGGCTCAAAACTTGCATCAGATTTCAAGGATCATCTAGAATATTATAACGACGGAGAATCATTAACCCTACAATCAGGATATCGCGTAACATCAGTCGAGAAAAATGACAATGGGGTTTTTATCGTAACAGATTCAAAAGACCAAAAACACAAAGCAAAGACCGTTCTCGTGGTTTCAGGATCAGCACGTAGAAAACTGCCTGCAAAAGGTGCAGATAGACTTGAACACAAGGGTCTCACCTATTGTGCGACCTGTGACGGGCCTCTTTTCAGTGGAATGGACGTTGTTGTCGTTGGTGGTGGAAATGCAGGCTTTGAGTCAGCAGCACAGCTATCAGCCTATTGCAAAACAGTAACCATATTGCAACGAGGTTCAGAATACCGCGCAGATGAAATAACCGTTGAAAAGGTTTTGGCACGTGAAAATGTCACAGGTATTTTAAATGCTCAAACCGTGGAGGTCACTGGCGAAAATTTTGTTGATGGACTTGTTTATAAAGATCTAAAAACTGACGCCGAACATACACTAAATATAAAAGGTGTCTTTGTAGAGATTGGGCAAATACCAAATTCTGGAATTGTAAAAGACATTGTAAAACTGACAGATTATAATCAGATTGAAATTGACCCATGGACACAGAAAACATCTGTCAATGGATTATGGGCAGCTGGTGACGTTACAAATGTGCGATATCATCAAAACAATATTTCAGCAGGAGACGCTGTAAAAGCCCTAGAAGATATTTATAACTATTTGCATGCATAAAAAAACAGTTCACAAAATGTAAACTGATAGTAAAGGTATTCTATTTATCATTAGGATGCTTTTTTTAATTGCAACAAATAAAATCCGTTTTTTTGAAATCTAGCTATATATTCATCATCTACATACAAATCATTTTTTGAATGAATATACATAGAACTATCAAGGTCACCAGCAAGAGTAAAACTTTCACATTTTATTTTTGTATTACCTTCTGTTGAATTCTCTATGGTTAAAATTATATCATTACTATACTTAATAAACTCGTTAAATTTCTGAGATTTTAAAAAAATAAACTTTATTATCTTTATCGAAATTTTTTACAACTATACTAATTATGTATAGTGAAAAAATTATTGAAATTCCAATAACGAATTTATCAAAATTTCATACCCACAGTAAACAATGCTAGAAATAAGACAATTGTAATTATTGAACCTGTAAGGTACGCAATTCTATTTCTACTTTTCATAATATATAATTTATGAGGTTTAAATTATTTATTTTTAGATTAAAGAATCTAGCCCCATTAAACCAAATAAAAAACAAAGTCAATTACTTTTGTTTTTATTATAAATTAGTATCTAAGTTGCACAATGTCATCTAAATCTCTACGTGTTTTTTTAAGAAACTGGTCTTTATCACCTTCTGTACGATAACCTAAAACAGCAACAACAGATGCATGTAGATTTTGTTCAGTTAAACCTAGAATTTCATTATATTTTTCTGAATCAAAGACCTCCATTGGGCACATATCTATTTTTAAATCTGCTGCCGCTAACATTGTTGTACCTATCGCGACGTAAGCCTGTCTTTGTGTCCAATGATAAATTTCTTTACTTGATTTAGCACCAACAAGGGAAAGTGTTAGATCTTCAATATTTTTCATTGACGATTTTTCCAAACCTCGCAGTTTTTCTGTACGGTCAATATAACCCTTTATATATTCCCTATTAACCGTTGTCTTTGATGCAAAAACAATCAGGTGCGATGCATTTTCAACCTCTATTCCCTGAAAAGAATGTTCTGCTAGTTTTTTCTGTAAATCCTTATTATGTATAACAATAAACTCATAAGGCTGTAAACCAAGAGCCGAGGCTGACATATTTGTTGCCTTTAAAATCTCCGTAATATTTCCTTCTGAAATCAGCTTTTCTGAATCAAAATGTTTTGTAGCATAACGCCACTCTAATTTATGTACAATACTCATGATATTGAATTAGTTAGTTCAAGTAATATATACATTATATACCTCTCGCATATGATGGTCTAGAATTCTTTTCGAATATCTTCAAAATTAATAATAAAGCCCTTATCGTCAATAACGATTTCTTCCTTTTTGTAGAGTGCGTTTCTGGATTTATCATAATCAAGAGATTTCCATACCTGCCCATTACTATATACAATTCTATGAAATGGAATATTTTTATGTCCTTTTTTGTAATACCTACCAAGAATACCAGATACACTTCGTGCTGCTTGCCCGCCAGCACCTGCTGCTCGCGCGATGTCACCATAGGTTGAAACCTCACCGGGCTTTATAGATAAGGCTAAATCCAAGACCCGTTCTCCGAATGTTAATTTAATCATATATTTATAATAACATAGATGTTATTCTATTTTTCTAATTCAATAAAATAATAATTTTGTTTATCTGATTTTTCTGCATCAAAAGAATAGCCATCATTTTTATACTTTTTAAGAAGCGAGAAATTGGTTATATTATTCTTTATAATGTAATCAAGCATTTTTCCTCGTTGCTTTTTAACTGACATTGAAACTGATTTTAAAATACCATTTTTTATGTTTAAAAAATAAATTGAATGAATTTTATCAGGAAAATTTTTTTTCAGGTTTTTAGAATATTCATCAGAGGCTAGATTTAAAATAATGTCTTCATTCTCAAAATAATTTGAAATTTTTTTATTCCAAAAATCAAAAAGGTTTTTATATTCTTTATTTTCAGTAAATAAATTATTTTCAAAATCCAGTCTATATTTTTGAATACCATCAAAAGGTCTAAGAACCCCATAAAGACCAGACATAATACAAATATTTTTTTGCAAAAAATGTAATTCTTTATTCGAATAATTTAAAATATCCAACTGTTTAAATGATGTTCCTGAAAATGACTCAATAGCAGAAACCATTTTACCAGAATTGTTAAAGTCCATATATACATCAAAAATTTCATCAGTTATCTTAACAGATGTTTTCAAAATTTTTGATAGATCTCGTTTTGATTTAGACTGAATAATGTCTACAAGGAAATCTGACTCTTTTTTAAAAAATGGCTTAGTGTTTGTGAAATTAATTTCATGGGATATTTTCTGTGTTTTTGTTGGTGAAAAAATAATCTTCATATTTATATTATTAATTTTTTAAATAAAAAAACAACTTATCCGTTGTTTTTTTGGTGACATTCTCGGCATGCGATAGTCTCTGGATCCATTGGCTTAAATGGTAGCTCATCAATTGGTGCACTACATTCACAACATTTCCAGTCTCCACAATAAATTTTTCGCACACGTTCAGCTGTTGATCGTGCAGGTTTACTTTTTTTGTGGCAATCTCGACATGCTAAGGTTGAAGGGTCACGCGGTTCAAATGGTAGTGAGTCAATTTTTGCACTACAATCACAACATGTCCAATCTCCTGTATACATTTTTCGTTCGTCCATAATTATTTTAAATTAATTTAATAATTGATTCCTTGTTCACCAAACCGCCATGCGACAAGGAGCTTCAAAATCATAACTTTATAATACCATAGCTACAAATAAAAAACTTAATATCATTACTATTAAGCAATATTAGGTAGCAAGTATCCAACCAGAAATGATATTCCAGCTGCGACACCGCCAACGAGAACTGTTCGTAAAATATTTTTTACACGTGATGTTTTTGTTACGCGCGCGCCAATATATCCAATAAAAACAAATGCTGCAATGCTAGGAAAAGAGATATCGCAACATTAAAACTTTTAAAAAAGGAACTTCATAAACTATTT
>JAJOLB010000049.1 GCA_021129535.1 Minisyncoccota bacterium | reverse complement strand
AGTTTAAAAGGGAATCAGGGTGGCACCGCGGAATTGTTGTCGAAACAAAATCGTCCCTGCATTATTACTAGTTAATTATGCGGACGATTTTTTAAATAGATAAAGAGCGAAGCGACTATATCTATTTTATGCGGAGTGTATTAAAAATGAGAATTTTAATTTCATTTTTAACTGCGATAGTTGTTTACCAGGTAAATGTGACAGAACTGGAATTTACTTATACAAGAGTAGAAGAATTGAAAAAAAGAATGAAAAGCAACAAGACGATATTGAAATATTAAGATTTATTGTTGTTATTTTGCTTTTTGTCGCTATTTTTACTTAATCATTTTATTAAATTTAAATATAATTATTAATTATATAATAAAAACATTATGAAAAGAACACACATAAAAAACCTTTCAGAAAAGAAAGGAGAAGAAGTACTCATCAAAGTATGGGTAGACGTACGACGAGATCAAGGGAAGATGGCTTTCTTTGATTTTCGTGATGCCTCAGGGAAAATTCAAGGAATCGTCTTTGGTAAACCTGAAGTATTAGAAATTGCAAAAACATTGCGACCAGAATGGGTAGTTGCTGTAACAGGTGTTATACAGGAACGAAACGATAAATCTGCAAAGGAATACATTGCAAAATTTGAAGAAACAGGAATTCAAGAAAAATTTATCAAAGACGTTGAAATTGAAATTACTGGATTTGATATCCTGAACAGAGCTGAAACACCTGCATTTGAAATTACAGAATCAACACAAAATATAAATGAGGATGTTCGACTGAAAAATCGATACTTGGACCTGCGAACTGAACGAATGCACAACAACCTTGTAATGCGACATAAGGTTGCGAAACTGCTACGTGATGAATTAGACACACAGGACTTTTTAGAAATTGAGACACCAATTCTAGGGCGTGCCACACCCGAAGGAGCGCGTGATTACGTTGTTCCGTCACGATTAACGCCAAATCATTTTTATGCATTACCACAATCACCGCAACAGTTTAAACAATTATTAATGTCTGCTGGAACAGAACGATATTTCCAATTTGCACGATGTATGCGTGATGAAGATTTACGTGGAGACCGACAACCAGAATTTACACAGTTAGACCTTGAAATGTCATTTGCAAGCGAGGAGGAAATTATGGAATTAAATGAAAAATTACTTATAAAGGTAGTTACAGATTTATATCCAGAAAAACGAATACAGGAAATTCCGTTTCCACGAATCACCTATGCTGATGCCATGGAAAAATATGGAAATGACCGACCTGATATACGCGAGGATAAAGACGACGAAAATCTATTGGCATTTTGTTGGGTTGTAGATTTTCCATTTTTCGAGAAAACCGCTGAGTCAGACGATCCACAGGCAACAGGTGAATGGACATTTACCCATAACCCATTTTCACTATCAAAACCAGAGTTTATTGAAGATTTAAAAAACAAAACAAACATAGAAAATATTATTGCAGCACAATATGATATTTGCTTAAATGGATATGAAATCGGAGGAGGTTCAGTACGGGCTCACGACCCAGAGGTTCTAAAATCTATTTTGGGAATCCTAGGTCATAGTGACGAAGGGGTAGAAAGCGATTTTGGACATATGCTACGAGCCTTTGCATCAGGAACGCCACCACACGCAGGAATTGCATGGGGATTTGATCGATTGATGATGGTTCTACAAAATGAGGCAACTATTCGAGAAGTCATTGCATTCCCAAAAAATGGGGAAGGGCGATGTCCATTGATGGAGGCACCGTCATTGGTTTCAGATACTCAATTAAATGAATTATTTATTTCATTAAAAGAAATTAAAAAAGGTTCAGAGTAAGAAAATCACCGAAAAGGTGTTTTTTTTAATAAAAGATTTATAATGTATTTATGAAAGAATATAAACCAAGTAAAAAAATATTAGAAAAATATGCAGATGTGATGGTTCACTATGCACTGAATGAAGGAAAAGGAATAAAGAAAAATGAGACCGTATTATTGGTCGGGCGTGAGCAAACAAAACCTCTTTTGTTTGAAATTTATAAAAAAATTATTGATGCTGGTGCACATGTAGTTTTGGAATACTTACCTGATGATTCTGAATATAATTTTGATGAATATTTTTACAATAATGCAAATGAAAAACAAATCTCAAATTTCCCTGCAAAACTTGTTCGTGGAAAAATAGATGAGATTAATCATTATTTGCGGGTTTTATCTGAATCAGATATGGATATATTAAAGAATGCAAATTCAAAAAACATTATGAAAAAAGGAGACGCATGGAAACCATGGATGCAGTGGCGAAATGAAAAGCAAGCAACAGGAAAATTTTCATGGACATTATGTAATTATGGAACTCCGGCTATGGCGGCAGCTGCAAATTTAGATATCAAAGAGTATTGGAATCAAATCATAAAGGCCTGCTATCTACGTGATAAAAATCCAGTTGCAACATGGCAAGATTTACAAAAACAAATACAGAAAAATGTTAAAAAATTAGATACTTTGTGTATTGATACTTTAAAAATAGAAGGCTCTGATGTTGATTTAGAAATTAAACTCTCACCATTTTCTGCGTGGAAAGGTGGATCAGGTGCAAATATTCCAAGTTTTGAAATATTTACGAGCCCAGACTGGCGTGGAACAAATGGATGGATTCGATTTAATCAACCTCTGTATAGATATGGAAATGTTATTGAAAATATTTATCTAGAATTTAAAAAGGGTAAGGTCGTAAAGGCAACCGCAACAAAAGGGCAAAAAATATTACGGGAAATGATTGCGACAAAAAATGCTGATAAAATTGGTGAGTTTTCGTTAACAGATATGAGATTTTCAAAAATAACAAAACCCATGGCTGATACTTTGTATGATGAAAATATGGGTGGAAAATACGGAAATACACATATTGCATTAGGAATGTCATATCGTGATTGTTACAAGGGTGATTACACAAAACTAAATGAATCAGATTGGAAAAAACTTGGCTACAATAATTCATCAGTTCACACAGATATTATATCAACAACCGACAGAACCGTTACGGCAACCTTGCAAAATGGAACGGAGAAAGTAATTTATCAAAAGGGAAAATTTAACCTTTAAAATAAAAAACCTTTATATCAGGCTTTTTTATTATGTGATATAATAATGAAAGCTATGAAATTCAAGGTAACAATTGAAAATTTTGAGGGTCCGATTGACGCCTTGTTGCAATTGATTGAAAAACGGAAAATGCCAATTTCTGATATCTCACTTGCAGATATTTGTGATGACTATATTCATTTTGTAAAATCACTTGACGAGGAATCATTATCTAATATGACACATTTTATTTTTGTTGCCTCAACATTAACATTGATAAAATCAAAATCCCTATTACCTAATTTAGACCTTACAGATGGGGAAGAAGGAGACATTGAAGATTTAAAACGACGAATTGAATTGTTTAAAATATTTGGTGACGCTGCCCAATCATTAAGGCAGTCATTTGGTAGGAAACATAATTTTTACCATCCAAAAACAAGAAAACGAGAAATTATATTTACTCCGCATAAGGACTTAAACAAGGAGCAAATGCTTGAATCCTTGAATGCAATTTTTGCAGATCAACCTGTAAAAGAAGACAAGAAAAAGGAAGCCTATATTAGAATTGCTGTGCACATAGAAGATATGATGTATTCACTGGAATCAAGAATTAAAAAAGTTCTAAAAACGAATTTTTCAAGCTTTATGTCCGATCAAATAGGCGACAGGAAAGAACCAAAGGCTGTAAAGGTTTACAAGGTTGTTGGCTTTCTTGCTATGCTGGAGCTTGTAAAAAATGGAATATTAGATGTTTTGCAAAATGAGAATTTTCAAACAATATCTTTGGAATCTATTAATCAGGTTGAAAAAAAATAATTATCATGAATACACTACAACAAAAAATTGAATCACTCCTTTTTTTTAAAAATGAACCCGTTTCATTTTCATGGCTTGCGAAACAACTAGGGTTAAAAGCCTCTGATATAGAATCAAATATATTGGAAATGAAACCTTTTTATCTAGATAGAGGATTTTCCCTTATTACAACAGAGGGAAAGGTTGCATTAATGACGTCAAAAATAGCTGATGAGTTAATTGGAAACATTACAAAGTCAGGAGAAGAACGAGAACTAAGCAAGCAAGCATTAGAAACCTTGTCTATTGTTCTGTACAAGAAAAAAATAACAAAGGCCGAATTAGATTATATCCGTGGTGTGAATTCTGTGTTTATATTACGTAACCTTTTGATTAGAGGTTTGGTTGAAAAAAATATAAATCTAACAGACAAGCGTTCTCCACTATACTCTGTAACACACGATACCTTGTCGTTTTTAGGAATTGAAAAAGCTTCTGATTTACCGCAATTCAAACATTTTACTTCAAAGCTTGGTGAGTTAGAGAATAGATGGAATTCTGAATTAGAATCAGAAAAAATAACAGAAGAAAACAAAGAATAATATGGAACATTCTATTTTACTCTACAAAATTTTAGTTCCAGCATTTCTCTCATTTATTATAGGAATCGCTATTACACCATTTTTTTCCCACATTTTTTATAAATATAAAATGTGGAAACGTTCATCGCGTTGCGCTGATGATAATGTTGGGAAATTCGGAACAATGTCAGATGAATTCAAATGCATTCATAATGAAAAAGAATCCCATACACCACGTGTTGGTGGAATTATTGTTTGGGTTGCGGTGTGTTTAACCATTTTATTTTCATATCTTGTTGGCTCTGTCTTTGGGTTGAGCGACCATTTTGGTAATTTTATCACGCGATCACAAACACTGATACCATTTTTATCGTTACTATTGGGAGCAGCTCTTGGTTTGATTGATGATATGTTGCAAATTTTTGGAAACAAAAAACAACTTGCAATAGGTGTTCCACGAAAAATTCGTATTGCATTTGTTTTGTTTGTTGGTGCAATCGAAGGTATTTGGTTTTATCAGAAACTTGGCTTTGATTCTATTGCTATTCCATTTACGGAATCTGTTATTTATCTAGGTGTTGGTTTTATTTTATTTTATATGTTTGTTGTTCTGGCTTTATTTTCAAGTTCTATTATTGATGGAATTGATGGTTTAGCAGCAGGTGTACTATCTGTAATTTTCGGAGCCTATGGTATAATTGGTCTCATTCAAGATCAGATGAACATAGCAACATTCTCGTTTGTTATTATGGGTGCATTATTGGCGTTTCTCTGGTTTAATATTCCGCCGGCACGATTTTACCTTGGGGAAACAGGGATTTTATCATTAACGCTATCTCTCTCTGTCATTATATTTCTAACAAATACGGTATTAGAGTTTATTATTATTGGACTCCCGCTTGTTGTGACAGCTGGCTCATCAACTATTCAAATAATATCAAGACGTTTCTTTGGTAGGAAAATTTTCAAGGTCGCACCGCTCCACCATCATTTGGAATCTATTGGGTGGAGTAGGGAAAGAATTACCATGCGTTATTGGATTATATCTGTGTTTTGTGCGGTCTTGGGTATTATTCTAATAATTTTAAAATAAAATATGAGCAAAAGAAAAAAGAAAAAAGTTGATAAAAAATTTCTTATCATAACCTTGGTGCTATTATTTGTTGGGGTTGTTACCTTTATTTCAAGTTCTCTGGGTGTATATACAGAGAACAAGGCTATATTCAAGGCAATGATGTTTCGTCATGTTGGATTAGGTGTTTTTGGCGGGCTTTTGGCTATGTATGCAATGTCTCATATAGATTATAGGTTTTGGAAAAAAATGTCGCCGTATATTTATGTTGCGGGAATTATTATAACGCTTCTTGTTTTTGTTCCAGGTCTTGGATTTGGACATGGCGGTGCTCGACGTTGGATTTCGTTAGGTTTTATCTCATTTCAGCCAGCAGAGCTACTAAAATTTGCTGTGATTGTATTTTTTTCTGCATGGCTATCAAAACATTACAAGGAAATAAATACATTAAAATATGGATTAATACCATTTTTGGTTATTCTTGGTTTGGCGGTGCTTACGTTGGTAAAACAACCTGATTCCGGGTCTATTGTGTTAATTAGTGCTGTTGCGTTCATATTATATTTGGTTCGTGGAGCATACTGGAAACATGTTATAGCAGTTTTTCTGCTTGGTGCTGCATTCGTAGGTACTTATGTTGCTATGAATCCATATATTATAGAGCGAATAAAAACATTTTCAGATTCGAACAAGGATCCATATGGTTCATCGTATCAAATTAGACAGTCTCGTATCGCAATAGGTTCTGGGAAATTGTTTGGGCGAGGTCTTGGTCAAAGTATTCAAAAATTTGGACCTTATCTACCTGAATCAAATAGTGATTCTATTTTTGCAATTTTTGCCGAAGAGTACGGATTTGTCGGAAGCTTTGTTCTGATTGTTCTGTACACTTTATTCGCATTTTTTGGATTCAAGGTCGCAAAAAAAACAAGGGATCTTTTTGCACAAAATCTTGTTATCGGAATAGTGTTGCTTGTTGTTATTCAAGTATTCTTCAATATTGCAGCGATATCAAAGGTTGTACCCTTATCAGGTTTACCTCTGATTTTTATGAGTAACGGTGGAACAGCCTTGTTTGTAACCCTTGCTGAAATAGGAATTGTATTAAATATCTCTCGCAACATTACACAAAGAAAGAAAAGAAAAACATAGATTAATCTATGTTTTTTATATTCTCTTTTAAAATTGACAAAATCATTTACAATAAAGAATATGAAACAATACGATTCCACTGAAATTGAAAAAAAATGGCAAAAATACTGGTCTGAAAATAATACCTACAAGGTTGAAAATAGTGTAGAAGGAAAAGAAAACTTCTATGCATTATCAGAATTTTCCTATCCATCTGGGAATCTGCATGTTGGACACTGGTACGCATTTGCGGTGCCTGATATTTACGCACGGTTTAAGCGTATGAATGGATATAATGTTTTGTATCCAATGGGGTTTGATGCATTTGGTTTGCCAGCTGAAAATGCTGCTATTAAACGTGGACTGGACCCACGAAAATGGACCTATGAAAACATGGATTACATGCGCGGACAGCTAAAATCTATGGGTGCAAGTTTTGACTGGGACAGAAGTTTCGCAACATGTGACCCAGACTATTATAAATGGACACAATGGATGTTTACCGAGTTCTACAAAAATGATTTAGTTCATCGTCAGCTGACAAAAACAAACTGGTGTGAATCTTGTAAAACGGTTTTAGCGAACGAGCAGGTTACGAACGGTCAGTGTGAACGTTGTGATTCTGATGTTATCCAAAAAGACATGGCACAATGGATGTTGAAAATTACAAAATTTGCTGATGAACTGATTGATGATTTAGATACCTTGGATTGGGACCATTCTATCAAGCAAGCTCAACGAGAATGGATTGGACGAAAAGAAGGTTCTGAGATTTCGTTTGAAATTAAAACTGGAAACAGAAACACTAACTTTGTTTTGTTGCATGGGTATACAGGAGATTCTAAAGGTAATTTTTTTCCAGAAATTAGAAATAAAATAGAAGAAAAAGGTTTCAAGGTTCAATGTCCTGATTTACCAAATACAGAAAACCCAACAGTTTCAGAACAGGTAGATTTTGTTTTGGAGAATTGTGATTTTGATGAAAATACTATTTTACTTGGTCATTCTTTAGGTACTGTAGTTGCAATGAAAGTTGCAGAGAAAAAGAAATTAAAGAAATTAATTTTGGTTGCTCCATTTATTGATGGAGACTTTAAAGATCATCCTCGTTCATTTTCAGAAACATTTGATTACAGTTTTGATTTTGAATCTATTCAACATAATTCAAATAAAATTATTGTTCTTGAGGACATTAATGATGTCGCTGTTTCAAAAACTCAAATTGATAATGTATGCAATGTCTTAGATGTAAACAGGGTAACAACAATTGCAAAAAAATCACACTTTTGTGCAGAATCTGAACCTGATGTCTTGAATGTTGTTTTCTCAAAAATAGACGTATTTACAACCCGTGCAGATACTTTGTTCGGTGTAACCTATGTTGTTCTTGCTCCTGAGCATGACTTGGTTCAAAATTTAAAATCAGATATTGAAAACTGGGACGAAGTAGAAAAATACCTTGATGAAGTTTCTAAAAAATCTGATCTTGACCGACAACAATCCAAGGAAAAAACTGGTGTAGAATTACGTGGAGTTACCGCAATAAATCCAGCAACAGGAAATGACGTTTCTGTTTGGGTTGCTGACTATGTATTAGGTCATTTTGGTACAGGTGCAGTAATGGCTGTTCCTGCACACGATGAACGTGATGCAGAGTTTGCGATCAAGTATGATTTACCATTTAAATTTGTAGTTTTACCGTCTGCTGGTGAAATTGGAAATTCACGACAGTTAGTTACCTCTGGTGAGAATGCATTTATTTTGGCGGCTGGCTCGACCGAGGAACCTGAGCAACCAAAAATAAACGCAGAATGGAATGCAATGTATGATTTACTGGGAACCTTACCTGATGGAGTCTTGCCAATAGGAAAACGATTTTGCTGTACGTTTACAGGGAAACTTATTAACGCAACAGAGGGGTTTAATGCGATAACAACAGAGGAAGTAATTCCAAAGATTACCAAACATGTCGGTGGAATTTTAAAAAAAACCTATCGATTACGTGACTGGGGAATCTCACGCCAACGATATTGGGGAACACCCATTCCAATGGTCTATGATCCAGAAGGCAAGGCTCATCCTGTGCCAGCTGAGCATTTACCGTGGATACTACCTGATGATGTTGACTATACGCCAGACGGAACTGCGCCACTTGCTCGTTCTGCAGAGCTGAAACAACGAACTATTGATATATTTGGAGAGGGTTGGACGCCAGAGGTAGACACCATGGATACCTTCGTAGATTCGTCATGGTATTTCTATCGATATTTAGATAATAATAATTCTGATAATTTTGCATCAGTTGAGTCTATGAAATCATGGATGCCTGTTGATATGTATTTTGGTGGGGCTGAACATACCACAATGCACTTGTTATATTCACGATTTTGGGTAAAGGCACTGCACTCGTTAGCCCTTGTGCCTGCGAATGAACCATACAAAGGACGTTTGAATCGTGGATTGATTCTTGGTCCAGATGGAGCAAAAATGTCTAAATCAAAGGGAAATGTTATTGATCCTGATGAGGTAGTAAAACATGTTGGTGCTGATGCTGTGCGAATGTATTTGGCGTTTATTGGTCCATTTAACGAACCTGGAAATTACCCATGGGACCCAAATGGTGTTGTTGGTGTGCGTCGATTCATTGAACGTATATGGCGATTGTCTGAGCAGACTTCTGATGAAAAATCATCGCCTGATTTAGAAAAACTGGTTCATAAAACTATTAAGAAAGTAACCGAAGATATTGATCGATTGAAACTAAATACCGCAATCTCATCAATGATGATATTAGTAAATGCAGCAGAAAAATCAGAATCAATTTCAAAAACTGATTATGAATCTTTATTAAAAATGTTTGGAACATTAGCACCACATGCTGCCGAGGAGATTTGGCAGGAAATTTTAGGGAATAGTGAAAGTATCCATATTTCTGATTGGCCAACATATGACAAAACTCTATGTGTTGATGATGAAATTACATTGGGTATTCAGATTAATGGAAAGGTTCGTGCAGAAATTACCATCCCTGCTGACGCTGATGCTGATGATGTTCAACAATTGACTCTGAAACTTGATAATGTTATAAAGTGGATGGACGGAAAAAACCTCAAAAAATTTATTTATGTTCCGGGACGGATTATAAATATTGTTGTTTAGGAAAATATAATATAATATTTAAATATCAATATGGAAAATATATTTTTCATGCTAAACTCAAATCATGAAAACATCTACCATAAGAACCAGGATGGAAAGGGGAGCAAAAACACTCATATTACTGACTGTTTTTGTATCCTCTTTTTTGTTTACAAAAACGTCTTTTGCACAAGTGGTAGTCCCTCCAATCATTAACGATATTCATTCAACTGAAATAGGTGGAAACTGGAACGACACATCAACATGGGTAGAAGAAACTATACCAGAATCATATCAAAATGTAGAAATAAATGCTCCAGTGATTTTGAATAAACGTGATCCAGTAATGCAGAACCTTCATATCACAACAAACGGTAGCCTTACTCGTAATAATTTTTATAATGATAACTTCTATATTGAAGGAAGCTTCACCAACGAAGGGGTTCTGGCGGATGATCTTACCTTTCATGTATCAGGAGACATCAATAATACAGGAACTTTTAACGGACTCTTGAATATTATTGGATCTGCATCAAGAACTATTACTTCAGACGATAACAGTGTTATTGTTTTGAATGAAACACTGCACCTTATCGAAAATACATTGATCAAAAATATACGAACAAACAATAACCAAATTCTTTTTCAGAATACATGTGTCGTTCAGGTCGTGGAAATTTAGATAATGATTATGTTTGTATTTCCTCGGGAAATACAACCTTATCAGTTTCATTATAAAGAAA
>JAJOLB010000022.1 GCA_021129535.1 Minisyncoccota bacterium | reverse complement strand
TAAATGAAATTGCTACAAAGGAAAAAATTGAAGCCTCTGATAAAGAGATTGACGAGGAAGTTTCAAAAATCATGGAGCAATACAAAGACCAAAAAAATATTGATGAAAATAATGTGAAATCATATGTTGCATCAGTTTTGACACATCAAAAGGTATTTGAATTTCTTGAGAAATAATAATATTGTATTTATAAAAAACATATATAGTTGTATATAATATGAAAAAAAACCTACGAAAAAAATTAAGGCATATTCATGAAAATGTCTTTATGGGAAGTCACTCAGTCGTTATTGTCATGGGTTTCACGGTCGGTGGAACCATAATCGCCCGTTCAGTTTGGCAATATTTGTATCAGTACATAGGATTGTTTTCGACACTGTGTGTAGGGATAACTATCTTTATTGGAAGTGGTATTTATATGCATAAATTTTACAATATACCTGTAAATAAAAATAACAATAAGGAATCTAGGTAGCATGAACAACGAATTAAAAATTGGAAAGTACAAGCACTATAAGGGAGAAATATATGATGTGCTGGCTCTTGGTGTGCATACTGAAACTCAAGAAGTATTAGTAATATATGCAAACCCTGAAAAACAAATTTGGGTACGACCTTATAAAATATTTATTGAAACTGTAATGGTTGATGAAAAAGAGCAGAAACGTTTTGAATATATAGATAAAGTTATTAAGAGCTAGGCTCTTTTTTTCTTTTCCAAAATAGCTATACTTGGACTATGTTAATTCCAACAGTTATTGAAAAAACGCACGCAGGAGAGCGTGCCTACGATATTTATTCACGATTATTAAAAGAACGTATTATTTTTGTTGCAGGTCCAATAGAGGGTGCTATGGCAAATACCATTGTTGCTCAGCTCCTTCATTTAGAACAGGAAAATGCTGATAAAGATATTACCTTGTATGTTAATTCACCTGGTGGATCAGTCTCGGCCGGTATGGCAATTATTGATACGATGCATTTTATAAAGCCAAAGGTTTCAACTGTTTGTATTGGTCTCGCAGCATCAATGGGCGCGATGATATTGTCTCAGGGAGAAAAAGGGAAACGTTTTGTGCTACCAAATTCCGAGGTTATGATTCACCAACCTTTGACAGGAATTCAAGGTCAAGCATCAGATATTGTTATTGCTGCTGATAATGTTAATAAATTAAAAAAGAAACTTACTAAAATGATTGCTGTTGCAACAGGTCAAAAGCTTGCAAAAGTAGAGTCTGATATGGACAGAAACTATTGGATGGATGCCGCTGAATCCAAAAAATATGGGATTGTGGATGATATTATTAAAAAACGAAAATAATTCGTTTTTTTCTTTGTCACAAAATATTTATAATGTCAAACACAAAAGACTTGCAGTTTTGTCAAAAGACGTTATATAATAGGCTGTATGAAAGCTTTATAAGATTTCACATTAACAATTTTTAATTTATATATTTTGAAATTATGAAAAAACAAGATTTAGTAAATATCGTTCTTGATATTGTAGGAGGAACAAAAACACAATCAGAAGATGTTATCAAGGCTCTATTTGACGGTATAGCAGGTGAAATGGCAAAAGGTGGAACTGTTGATATTGCAGGATTTGGAAAATTCACAGGAACTGACCGAGCTGCACGAACAGCACGAAACCCACGAACTGGTGAGACTGTACAAGTTGCTGCAAAACGAGTACCTAAATTTAAGGCTGGAAAAGCTCTAAAAGATACAGTAGCTGGAAAATAATTTCTTTCCATTTATAAAAAACACCTAGGGTGTTTTTTTGTTGCAGAAAATAAAGGCTGTGATACTATATATTTCATCGAAAGATGAATATGCGGGCGTAGTTTAGTGGTAGAATATCTGGCTTCCAACCAGAGGACGAGAGTTCGATTCTCTCCGCCCGCACAAATTAAAAAACTCTACATAGGGTTTTTGTTATGGCATGTGTGGAAAAGATATTTAAGTCTATTTTTTACTATTTAATTAATATATAATATAAATATGGAAGATAAAAATAATTTTAATAAAGATACCGTTATAAGTGTTGAATCTAAGGACGGTGTAGATTTATCCCCAGAAAACCAAGAGACCTTTGACTCATTAGTTAAAGGGGTAGAGTTAATTGAGTCTGGAAACAAAAAAGCTGTTGATACTGCTGAAATTGAGACAGAAAAGGTGTTAAGTGATATCGGTGCTCCTCCGGAAGCATATTTAAAAATAAGTGAAATCAATAAGACTTTGAAAGAAGCTCTTTTGGGGAAGCCATCAAAAGGAAGTAAGATGAAGAAATTTTTCCTAGGAGTAGGGATGACTTTGTTGTCTCAAATGCCTTCGTTTGGTGCAAATACAGAGGATGTTAGTGACGATGTCTTGGTAAATGAAAACCCTATTGAAATGGATATATCGAATCCTGTAACATTGAATCCAGATTTCGACAAGGAGGTCTTTAACTACTCAGGTGAAACAGAAGGACTTGATGGTAATGAAAATGTGATTGGTGATCCAAAGGAATATAAAATGAAATTCAAAACAAATTTTGAAATGGGAAGCGCTAAAATCTCACAAGAAACAATTGATGCATTCAAATCAGAGGTTGCAGATTTTATTGATACTTTTTCCACTGAGGATTTAGGGAAAATTAAAAAAGGAGAAATGATTATTCAAATTCCTGTTGGTTCTAGTGGTCATGTTGTTAAAGGAGTTCAAGAAACGTTAGGTCAAACGTATACTAATAATTATGAATTATCCCAGATACGTGGAGAGGCCATGAAGAATCTTGTCTTAGAAGCTCTTGTAGAGAAAGGTATTAGTAACCCTATATTAATGGTAGATATTCCAGACATAGAAGGGAAAGAGAAAGGTGTCTCTGAAAGCGGTGAGCGATTTGCAGGAGTTAAAATTATGGAACTTACCTATGAAAACATGGCAAAAAACTATGATATTATCATTGTGGACCCTTCTGGTTCTATGCATAATGACCAAGAAGAAATAAATAAGTTTAAAGATTTAAAAGCTGAGATTATTGACTTGGATATTAGAAAAGAGCACAGAGACACAAAGGAGCTCATATATAGGTCTGTTTACAAAGCCGTGCATGGAGCAGAAGACGGTTCAAAAATTGTTTTTGTTACTGATGAGGGGGATAATTCAAGTTTTGATTTTGACAAAGTAAAAGAACTTCGAGAAATAGCAGAAAGTAAAAACATTGATGTTACTGGTATAATGATTAATCCAGATAATCCAAATGAAAAAATAAACTTTGATTACTTAAACATGATGAATGCAGTAAAGGATAAAGGTGGAGATAGTGGCGACATAAAGGCATTCAATTTGGTAAAAAGAATTCTTGACATCAGGAGAAATAAGTAATTTATAAATAAAAATCAGCTTAGCTGATTTTTATTTATAAATATTAATTATATGAAAAGAAAAATTATTTTTTCGATACTATTTTTTGCTTTTATTTTAGCTATATCAGGTCAGTCTAAAAAAGATATCCTTAAATTAAGCTTCGAGACATAAGGTTTCTTGATTGAGGTTTTTCAAAAAGACTCAGTTATATCCTATTCAATGAAAGATTTAAAAAATAAAAAAATCTCATTAAAAAAATGAGTTTAGGTTCATTTGATGGAATTAAAAAAATATCTTTTAATGACTCAAAACTTCTTGAATATATCCTTATAGAAACTGATAGATATTCCTATTTTTATCTTGTTATTATAAGGGTTATATAAAGCTTCATAAAAAAGTTTAAATAACAACAATGCGGTTCTCTGTATTGTTTTTTTGTTTAAATTGTGACCATCAAAAAAACCACTCACAAGGAATGGTTTTAATGAAGAATGTTAATGGCTATAAAAAATTACCTATGTAACTCGCCACTCACATATACAATATACACGATGTGGGATATTTGTCAAGCTCTTGCTTGTGATGTTTTGATTTTGTGGATAAGTTTTAATATCCTGTAAGACTCTTTCAAATTTATATATCCTTATCATGTAAAAAAGAACAGATAAAATCTGTTCTTTTTGTAAATGTCGGGATGCCGGGATTCGAACCCGGAGTCTCTCGCACCCAAAGCGAGCATGTTAGCCGTTACACCACATCCCGATACAGAGATATCATATCATAATACTTATATGTTACAATACTTAATTGATTATTTGCTGAAAAAGAAGAATCTCCCGCTCTCTCAATTTTTTCTTTCACAAAATATTTTTGTTGAAACATTAGAGTGTCCTTTAAAATGTCCTTTATATACATAAACTATGATGTTTCATATGAAACATCATGAAATAACTACATTTTCTATCTTTGATACTCTGTGTTTTTTGTCTATTTCGTCAATAAAAATAGAGTAGAGGTCTATTTGCCAGTTTGTTTCATGTGAAACATCGAAATCTTCCAAATACGCAACTATTGTTTTGTATATTTTTAGATATTTCTTTTTAGTTAGATTTTCTGCTGGATTATAAGTTTCACGTGAATCAGTTTTGGTTCTTATTGATTTTACTTCTATAAAGTGTAAAATATTATCTTTTGTTGCGATGATATCTATTTCTCCGAATGTTTTGGTGTAGTTTGTTTCTATTATTTTAAATCCAGTTTTTCTCAGGTAGATTGCACATATTTTCTCACCAAATTCTCCTACTCTTTGTGTTTTGGATGTAAATTGTTTCATATGAAACAATTATAGCATAAACAAAGCCTTTAAAGGTATCTTTTATCAAGATTTACTTGAATACTCAGAAAATTTTTAATCCTCAGTTTAAGAATAGATATTGTTTCATATGAAACAATATCTATTCGCATATTTTTTATGGAATAATAAAAAATATGCGTTAAATTGTTTTTATAGAACCCTATTTTATTAAGCTTACATATAGTATCTAGTTTTAATGAAATTCTTTAAACAATCAGTGTTTCATATGAAACACTGTAATTCCATTTTTAAAAATCGTCTCAAAAAGACACATGTATAGGTCACTTATACTCACTATACCCAAACTTATCCACAGATGTCCTATAATAATTTATTATACGTAAAAACGCCCCTTTTTAAAGCTTTAAATACCTATACAGGGTACATCCTAAAAAAGGAAGGGTATTTCCTGTTAAAAAACTTGTTTTTTAACAGGAAAAGAGTATAGTTATTTCTGTAACCACCTGTGGTGAAATGGATATCACAACGGTCTTCGGAACCGTTATTCCAGGTTCGAGTCCTGGCGGGTGGACAAATAATTCATTTTTATGAACAAGGAACTTCAAAAAAAAATCCCAGAACATGTTGTTTGGGTTTTAGGGCGACTTCAAAACGCAGGTTTTGAGTCTTTTATTGTTGGGGGTTGTGTAAGAGATCTATTTATTGAACGCACTCCAAATGACTGGGATATAACAACAAATGCTATTCCAGAACAAATTATGGAAGTCTTTGAGGAAACTGATATGCGTGTGGTGTATGAAAATAGCTTTGGTACCGTTGGTATAGTTAATAAAGAGCTTGAAAAAGATGATGTTTCATATGAAATTGAGGTTACTCCATATCGTACTGAGACTACTTATAGTGATGGACGACATCCTGACAGTGTTACATTTTCAGATTCAATTAATGAGGATGTAAAACGGCGGGATTTTACTATTAATGCTATGGCATATGATCCAATTTCAAATATTCTTGTTGATAATTATGAAGGACAGAAAGATTTAAAGACTAAAATAATTAAAACTGTTGGAGATGCAGAGGAACGATTTGGTGAGGATGCCTTGCGTATTATGCGTGCAGTTCGTTTTTCAGCTCAATTAGGTTTTATTTGTGAAAATGAAACTATACTGGCTCTAAAAAAGGGGGCATTAAATTTGGAAAAAATATCAGCAGAACGTATTCGTGATGAGTTTATAAAGATTGTCGATGCTGACTATGCAAAAGATGGATTAGAAATGTTACGATCTTATGGATTACTTGAATATATTATCCCAGAATTGCTAGAAGGGGTAGATATGGAGCAGGGTGGAGCTCATGATTTTGACGTGTGGACGCATCTTGTAAAATCTCTCGAACATGGAACAAATAAGCAATATCCATTTCATGTAAAACTTGCAGCATTATTTCACGATATTGGAAAACCACGTTCACGGCGTGCTGCAAATGGGCGTGGTAGCAAGGAATGGACGTTTTATGGTCACGAGGTTATTGGTGCAAATATGAGTGAGAAAATATTGAAACGTTTAAAATTTCCAAATGATATTCGGGAAAAAGTCGTGAAACTTGTTCGTTATCATATGTTTTTCTCTGACCCTGATGAAATAAGTCTATCAGCTGTACGACGTATGGTAAAAAATGTTGGGAAAGACATGATTTGGGAATTGATGGATTTGCGAACCTGTGACCGTATCGGAACAGGTAGACCAAAGGAAAAACCGTATCGTTTGCGTAAATATCACGCCATGATTGAGGAAGTTCTGCGGGACCCAATCTCTGTTGGAATGTTAAAATTAAATGGTGATATTATGATTGCTGAAATGAATCTAAAACCTGGGCGAAAAATGGGATGGGTTTTGCATGCTTTACTCGAAGAGGTTCTTGATGATCCAAAAAAGAATACACGAGAATATTTGGAAAAACGTGCACGTGAAATGTATGAATTATCAGATAATGAAATTCAGAAACTTGGTGAGGCTGGAAAAGATAAACGTGATTATGAGGAGTTTAACGCGGTAAAAAAACTACATCGAAAACACAAGGTTGAGTGAGTTACAGATTCAATGAATTGATGTAGGGTTCTTTTCAGAGAAATAAAAAAATCGCCATCAAGATTATTAATCTTGATGGCTTTTTATATTATTTTACAAATTCTCTTCTATTATATGAATAGAAAAGTAGAGTTCCAACAATTGGATAAATAACCCAAATGTGTTTTGCAGATTTGCTGTCGATAACAACTGCGTGTCGCACTTGTTCTTTGCTTAGTTTTGCTTCTTTTGCAAAAGAATTTAAACTAAACAAGAATAACAAAAGTAAAAATATTTTTTAAATTGAAACCATATAACCTATTTTAGCATTTGCATTACCCAAGTGATGAGTAGAAATCCAATTCCTGTTAATGCAGGTGGTAATATTTTTGCCTTATAGCTAATGACAATCATGATGATTGAAATAATAACCAGAAGAACACTTGCAATATTGATTACTGTTTTTGTATTCATATAATATGTAGGATTATCTTTTAATTATATAAGTATAACTGAAAATAGAAAATCAGTATTAAAAAATGTAATGCTTGTAAAGATAGGTTTTGATAATTACAAATTTTTTTATATTTTAACTTCAATTCCAACAGGACAATGGTCAGAGCCATGTTGTTGGTCATAAATAATTGCGTCAGATATTTTAGATTTCAATTTTTTCGATGTTAAAAAATAGTCGATACGCCAGCCAACATTTCGGTCACGTGCACCTGCGCGATAGCTCCACCATGAATATTGGACTTTTTCAGGGTTTATATGGCGGAATGAATCTATAAATCCTGCGTTGATAAAATCAGAAAAACGCTCACGTTCTTGATCTGTAAAACCTGCTCCACCAGGTTTTTTATCTGTGGTTTTATTTGCATCGGGCCGCGCCAAATCTATCGGCATATGTGCAACGTTTAAATCCCCACATACGATGACTGGTTTTTTCTTTTCCAGTTTTTGCATATGTTTTAAAAATGATCTATCCCATTTATCATAACGTAGAGATAATCGTGATAAATCACCCTTTGCATTTGGGGTATAAACTGTTACCAGAATAAATTTTTCAAACTCTGCATTAATAATGCGACCCTCATTTTCTATAGGTGAATTTTTCATTCCGTACCATATTTTAATTGGTTTTGTTTTTGAAATTATTCCTGTACTGGAATATCCTTTTTTCTCGGCAGAGTGCCAATAGTGAAATGGGTATTTTTTAAACAATTCTAATTCCTCTATTTGTTCTGGCTGAGCCTTTGTTTCTTGAAAGCAAACAATGTCAGCGTTTTCAGTTTTTATAAAATTCAAGGTTCCTGGCTTTATGTTCCATGCCCGAATTCCATTTACATTCCATGAGATTATTTTCATATACATATAGGTTAACATTTCATCTGGTAGCAGACAATAATCTGTGGAAATCTATTCGACGTACAGACATATATAGGATACGATTACTATAAATAACTTTTAAAAACTTAATTATGAAAACAGAAACAATAAAATTTTCAAAAAATGATCCGAATAAATTCTTTCGAACATTAAACAAACGTGTAAACGCATATTTCAAAAATAACAAGATAAAGAAAACAGGAAACTGGAAACTTTATAGAAAGGCAATGATAGTATTTGGGATTATGTTTATTCCGTTTATTGCTATTTTAGTATTTAGAAACATTTTACCTGTTTGGGTAGTAATCCCTTTATTGATAATTATCGGACTAGGGAAGGCTCTTGTTGGAATGAATGTGATGCACGATGCAAATCACGAATCATTTTCAAGTCGAAAATGGGTTAATAAATTATTCGGTGCAAGCATGTATATCCTTTCAGGGAATGACTATAATTGGAAGGTACAGCATAATGTGTTACATCATACCTATACCAACATTAAAGGTTATGACGAAGACATTGATGCTGGGCGAATCATTCGATTTTCAAAACATTCTAAGTGGTTAAAAATTCATAAATACCAAAAATATTATGCATTTTTTCTGTACGGATTGATGACATTGAATTGGGCAATTACAACTGATTTCAAGCAATCATACCTATACTTGAAAAGGAGGCTATCATATGGAAAATTTCCAAATCCAGCAACACAATGGACAAAGCTTATTATAGGGAAAATTGTGTACTATTCATTATGGGTATTTTTACCCATAATGTTGGGTATTGTTTGGTGGCATGTTTTAGTTGGATTTGTTATTGTGCATTTTGCAGCAGGTTTAACACTGAGTGTGATATTTTCGCTGGCTCATGTTATGCCAAATACTGAAATGCCAGAGCCTAATGAAAATGGATGTATGAAAAATACGTGGGCTATTCATCAGTTATATACAACTTCTAATTTTTCACCAAAAAGTAAATTCGTTGAATTTTTTACAGGTGGATTAAACTATCAGGTTGAGCATCATTTGTTTTCACATATCAGTCATGTGCATTATAAAAAGATTTCTGAAATTGTTCGTAAGACAGCAGCAGAGTTTGAGCTGCCTTATAATGAATACAAAACTTTTTGGAAAGCAGTAAAAGAACACTATAATCAGTTACGTGTTCTGGGTAAAAAACCTGCTATTGTTTAAAACCAAATACCTATAAAACGTCTTATTTTAAAGAGGCGTTTTTTTATTATTTATATATGGAACTTAACACTGAGAATTATTTTTGAGATAGTGGGTTCAAATATTTAATCAAATGGTAGAAAAATAAAAACAGAGATATTACAAATATCTAAAAACAAACTTCTGACAAAAAAAGAGAATAAAATTTTCTTTGAAAATTTTCAAGAATCTTATACACATCAAGCTGCTGAATATAAAATTATTCAACAAGCAATTAATAACGTGGAAGATTTGATAAGCGTTTCTTAATATTTATAGATGCACATCATGTGCATCTATTTTTTAATAAAGAGTTTGTTCATCTCTTTGTGGATGTTATAATTATATATAATAATTTAATAAAAATATATATTTGAAGAATTTAAAAAAAATTTCACAAGTTAAAGGTATTGTTCATATTGTCGATGGTGGAGAAAATGGATATATTCATCCTGATGAAATAAATACAGATGTAAAACAAGATTTGTTTACAGAGGAAAGTCTTGATATTGATGCTGTGAATCCAGATACAGGTGAAAATATTAAAATTTGCTCTAATGAGCCCGGAAATGGCTTTGACCAAAAAGGTGATTTAAATGCCTTGTTCCCTGAATATGCATCAGACAATCTTGAAGATATCAAAAAGGAAATAAAAGAATGGAAAAAGAATAATCAAAAATAACAACATCTAAGTTGTTATTTTTTTTGCATAAGAGTGAACACAAGAACCAGATCATCCATAGGGTCAGTCTTTGATTCGAATGATTTATATTGTTGTTCGATAATATTAAAATGTGTGTTAAAAGTCTCATCTATTTCTTGCTCTGTGCAGAAATAATAATGAACACCAAATTTTTCAAAATCTCCTGTATGTGATTGTGATGGTTTAAATCCTAGAAATGAATGTGTTCGTCGTGACAAGGAAACGTTCAAATAATATCTATTACTTTTTAGTACACGATGTATCTCTTTTACATAGGTTTTCCAATCTTGTTTTTTAATATGTTGAAATGTTCCAATGTCCGTTGCCGCATCAAATCCACCATCAGTAAATGGAATACTCAGAGCATTCCCAACGATGAATCGAGCCTTGCCTCCGTAGCCTTCTTCATTAATTTTATTATTAACATTGTTCACAATTGACTCTACATAATCAATACCGAGGACGCGATAATTATGACGCAATAGATTCATTGCCCATAGACCTCTGCCTGCGCCAATATCCAAAATTAAAGAATCGGATTCCAGTTTTGGGAACATTTCCTCTGCCTTGAATCGATAGGGAATATGTGACCAAATATCAGAACCTGTTTGATAGGCAAAGCTGAAATATTGATGTTGTTTGTCGAGGTGTTGCATAGGTAAAGTTTACACCTTTGTAGTCATTATGCAAAATGAAAGATTTTCAAATTATTGACTATTTTCTCCTATATAGTTATAAATAACCTGTAAAACTTATTCATACTATGGATGCATTTATTGATCACCTGCAAGGGTTTAGTGTTAGAGGCGACATTTCATTTGGAACGTATGTGTTTCTTTTTGTTATATTAATATTATTAGTTCGTATAGGCGATAGACTTTGCTAATGATGAACTCTAATGTAAAGGACAAATGCTATACATAATATCCTTTTTTAATGTCTTATTAAAAAATAACCATATTTG
>JAJOLB010000006.1 GCA_021129535.1 Minisyncoccota bacterium | reverse complement strand
ACCTATTTATCGTTGCCAAAATCTCTACGAAAAAATCATAATATAACCATCATAAATAAAGAAAATTATTTCTTATTTACCCCACTGATTCATGAGCTCGCCACAGGAGCATTAAATGCCTACCACGTAACAGAATCAATTTTAATTAAACGCAAATTCTTTGCATTTAATATATTACCTAGGTTATTTTTTTGCAAATTTTTGCAAAAATGAAATAATAGAAATAATATGTATGAAAAAATTATAAAAGAAAAAGGTCTTTCGTTGACTAAAAAAAGGGTTGATATACTTAGAACGCTAGATATTAATAAGAAGCCTCTGATGATAGATGATATTAAAAAAAAAGTAAAAACCAAGATGGACACCTCTACCATTTACCGTTCGTTAAAGGTTCTTGTAGATAGCGGATTGGTTTATCAAACTGATTTCAGGGAAGGAGTTTCTTATTTTGAATTTCATGGGGAAAATGGACATCACCATCACATTATTTGTACTACTTGCAAGAAAAGAGAATCCATTGATATTTGTATGGATAAAGCTTTTCCATCTCTTGAAAAAAAAACGGGCTATAAAATTACTAATCATATTTTTGAAATATTTGGATTATGCAAAACTTGTTTAAAATAATACTAATTATAGTAGTAAGTTTCTTTTCTCAAAATACATTTGCAGAAGATTCTTCAGTAGAAGACCTTAATTCAATCAGTGTTTATGTTTCAGGTACCGTTGTGGATATTAATACTGATGAAAATAATTTTAAGAATTATATAACAGAATTAAAAGACGGTTCAGTTATTGATGTAAATACATACGGAATAGAGGTTCCGATTGGTTCAAAAATACACCTTGAATATTTTTTAGAGCAAGATTATTATAATTTTATAAATATAAATCGTAACTTTCCAATAGCTCTTATTTTTGTAATTTTTATTGCAAGTATTTTGATACTCGCAAAAAGAAAAGGACTTAGATCATTGGGAAGTCTTGGTCTCAGTATGTTTCTTTTGTTTTTCGTGCTTACACCTATGTTGTTGTCAGGATTTGATCCCATTTGGACAACGGTTATTTTTGGATTATTTGTTTTGTTTTTAAGTATTTTTGTTACGCATGGGTTTAATAGGCAAAGTCTTGTTTCCTTTTTGGGTTCATTTTCATCTCTGATTCTTGCTATTGTATTGTTGGCATTAGTTACAAAAATTACACATCTTACAGGTTTTATTAATGATGAAATTCAATTTCTATCGTCTGAGGTTGGAGACAGCATTAATCTTGTGCGTCTTGTTTCTGCATCAATTATTATAGGAATTTTAGGGGTTCTTGATGATATAACCATTACCCAGGTTGCTGTTGTAAGGGAATTATCGACCAGTGGAATAAGCAGAAAAAATATTTTTATAAAAGCTTTACGTGTGGGTCGTGACCATATTTCATCTCTTGTAAACACTTTGGTTTTTGCATATGTTGGGGCAACACTACCAATGATTATGTATATATCTCTTTTAGAAATACCATTCTTTGTTCTTATTAGTCAGGAATTTATTTTTATAGAAATAATGAGATCTCTTATTGGAGCGATTGCATTGACATTAGCTGTTCCGATAACAACATGGATGGCTACATATATTTTCCTTGATTCAATTAAAAAAGACGCACACAGTATTGAAAGCGCTTGTGCACACCATAGTCATTAGCTTTATTTTTCTCAGTCCAACAGTATAATATAATTATGATAAATACAGATGCACAAAAAATTGAAACCATTGCAGTACGTGGTGTTGAACGCGTTTTCCCGAATGAGGATTTTCTAAAATCACGTTTAAATTCAGGTGAACAGTTAACTCTGTATCTAGGAATTGACCCAACAGGTCCGACATTACATATGGGACATATGATTCCATTAATAAAGCTTGCCCAGTTTCAGGAGCTTGGACATAAAATTATCCTACTAATTGGGGACTTTACCGCACGTATTGGCGACCCTGATAAATCACAGGCACGAACACAACTAAGCCATGAACAAGTTTTAGAAAACTGTAAACTCTACCAGGAACAGGCGTCGTCAGTTTTAAAATTTGATGGAGAAAATCCAGCAGAATTAAAATTTAATAATGACTGGCTAGGAAAAATGAATTTCGAAGACGTTCTAAACCTTGCTTCGCAAATGACGGTACAGCGAATGCTTGACCGTGATATGTTCCGAAAACGTGTTGATGCTGGGACTCCAATCTATATTCATGAATTTATGTACCCACTGATGCAAGGATACGATTCTGTTACAATGAATGTTGATGGAGAGGTTGGTGGAAATGATCAAACCTTCAATATGTTGGTTGGGCGAGATTTATTAAAAAATCAAAACCCTCCAAAAGAAAAATTTGTTATTCCCATGAAATTACTGGTTGATTCTAATGGTGATAAAATGGGAAAGACCACAGGGAATATGTTGTCATTTTTAGATTCAGCTGATGAAAAATTCAAGAAAATTATGACTTGGTCAGATGATATGATTGTGCCAGGGTTTGAATTGTTAACGAATGTTGATTTAAAAATGGTTCAAGTGCGACTTGATTCTGATGAAAATCCAAGGGATATAAAATTTGATTTGGCAGAATTTATTGTTTCTAAATTTCATAATGCAAAGAGTGCGACAGATGCAAAGAGTGCCTGGATTAACGATGTACAAAAGGATAATAAGCCCTCTAATATTCCAGAAATCGCTCTTGGTGCTAGCTTTATCGAAACATTGAAGTCTGCAACAGGAGAATCGAAATCACAAATTAAACGATTGATTGGTGAAGGTGCCATAAAGGTAAATGACAAAAAAGTTTCCGCAGAAGATTTTGAATTAAAACCAAATGATGAAATCCAAATTGGTAAAAAACGTTGGTATAAAATTACTTAAAAAGAAGACATTTGTTTTCTTTTTTATAACATAATGTAAAGTCATTTTTACCTTGCAAACTTAATTCTTTTAATTTAGACTGGAATATATGTCTAATCAATCAAGAAAAAAGAAAAAAATTAAAAATGGAGTTATTATTGGTTTAATTGTATTGCTCGTTGTTGCATTTTTTGTGTCACAAAATAGCAACAAGGTTAATCCAGAAACATTTGCAAATGTTGAGGTCTCAGAACCATCAGCCCATTTAAAGGGGAATTTAGAATCAGAAATCAAGCTTATCGAATATTCAGATTTTCAATGTCCGGCATGTTCTGCTGTGGCACCACAGGTTCAAAAACTTGTAGATGATTTTGGTGATAAATTTCAATTAGAATATCGACATTTTCCACTACGTTCTATCCACCCAAATGCTCAAATTGCAGCGCAGGCTGCCGAGGCCGCAGGAATACAAGGGAAATTCTGGGAAATGCATGATAAATTATTTGAAAATCAAGCAGAATGGTCAAAATCATTTAATCCAAAAAAATACCTGAAACAGTATGCAGAAGAGGTTGGTATTAATGTTGATAGATTTACCTTTGATTTAGAATCAGTTAAGGTAAAGGAGATTGTAAATGCCCAATATAAAGAGGCTGAAACATTGCAATTACCAGGAACACCAGCATTTGTATTCAACGGAGAAAAGATTGATATTAATAGTTTTATAAATGATAACCTTATTGAAAAAGAAGAAGTTAGTGTAGAGGTTGTAGAATAAAAACACGAGAGTGTTTTTTTGTTTGCTATCAATGTGCCGTTCGTCTTTCTTTGCGAGAATGACAAAAATGCATTTAACAAGTAAAATTAAACCATGATAGAAACTAACAAAAATTTAAAAGACCTTAATACATTTATGGTGCCAGCTGTGGCACGATATTTTGCGAGTGCAACAAATAATGATTCATTGTATAGAATACTTGCCAGTAATGAATGGTCAGAATCAGAAAAACATTTTGTTCTTGGAGGTGGTAGTAATATTCTCTTTATTAATGATTATGACGGTTTTGTTTTAAAAAACGAAATATCAGGAATAGATATTGTCTCCGAAGATAATGATTCGATTACTGTTCGTGTTGGTGCAGGGGTTTCTTGGCATGATTTTGTTATGTGGTCAGTCAAACATAATTATTGGGGAATTGAAAACCTCGCCTATATTCCAGGAACGGTTGGGGCAGCACCTGTGCAAAACATTGGTGCCTATGGTGTTGAGGCTGCATCAGTTATTTCATCGGTCGAATATGTTTTATTACCTGATGCCGAGAAAAAGGTTCTCTTTAATAATGAATGTAATTTTGATTATAGAAATAGTATATTCAAAAAAAATCCTGAAAAATATATTATTACCTATGTCTATATAACTTTGCAAAAAAAAGGGAAAGCCATGTTGAATTATGGTCGTGTTGCAGAGTCTTTGACTGAAAAAGGAATTAAGAACCCAACACCTCAGGATATTGCCACAATTATTATTGATATTAGAAAATCAAAATTACCCAAGGTTGGCGAGGTCGGAATGGCAGGAAGTTTCTTTAAAAACCCTATTATTTCAAAAAAACAGTTATCAGAAATTCAGGAAAAATTCCCACAGGTAAAATATTTTGACCTAGAAAATGACATGGTAAAAATTCCAGCAGGTTGGATACTGGACGAACTTGGATACAGGGGTTTTACCTCAGGTAATGTTGGAAATTATAAAAATCACGCATTAATCGTAACTCATAATGGAAACGGAACAGGTGTCGAGGTTTATAAACATGTGAAAAATATTATTAAAAAGGTTCATGAGGTTTTTAGTATTGATTTAGAGCCAGAGGTTAACATTGTGATATGATAGAATCATGATTGTATTACCAGGATTAACAGATTATATAAAGCCACGTCCTCATAGACCAAAATTTGAACAGCTCTATCTTGTGCCTGATTTCAGTAATAATTTAGATTTTTGGAATACCATGAAACACATGCTTTTTGCCTTGGATCTCTATTCACCACTTGAAAAAGACGTCTTTGAATATGTAAATCCATTCTGTGGGTTCTTTGGAAATAGATTGCATCCAGTGAGTAAGGAACCTTCCTATTATCATTTAGGGATTGAACTTGTGACAGATGCAAAGTCGAAGGTACGACCTTTGTTAAAAGGGGTCTTGGAATATTCAGGTTATTCTGTGGTAAATGGCTACTATGTATTACTGTCACATCCCCATATTCAGACCGAGGATGGATACATATTACATACAATGTATTGTCACTTGAAAAAACCATTGGTAAAATTTTCGTCATATCAAAAAATGTTACGAGAGATTAGTCTTGGTAGTCATCCAATTATTGAAATAAATAGAGACACAGTATTAGGTTTGGTTGGTAGTTCTGGTGCGGCTGTTGGGGAATTGCCTAAATTATATTTACAATGTGATTTTAGAAAGCTTGATAAAAAACCTATTGTCATTGATCCTATGAATTTTTTTAGTGAACATGTTCATGTCAATGAGTCTAGGAAAATTAAAAAAGTAGAAAAAGAAGCCTAGTTTCTTTTTCTTTGCTATAATAGGTTTACTATGAAAAATACACATGCAAAGGCTCTCTACTATACAGGGGCATTATTCTTATTAATATTATCAGTTCTGGCGATTGCTATTACCGTTTTTGTGACCAAAGGGAATCAACAGTATGATGAAAATACTATTTCAGTAACGGGTACCGCCGAGGTTTCATCGGTTCCAGATATTGCAACATTCTCGTTTACGGTTAAAGAAACAGCTGATGATGCAAAGACTGCACAAAAAACTATCAATGAAAAAATTACAAAGATTCTAGATGGACTTGATAATTTAAATGTTGATGAAAAGGATATTAAAACAGAATCATACACCATTTATCCAAAATATGAATGGGTAAAGGTGCAAAAGACAAAAGAGATTGCACCGGATGGAACCGTATATTTCCCAGGAAATAATCAAAAACGTGTTCAGGTTGGGTTTGATGTTTCTCAAAATGTACGTGTGAAATTACGTGATTTGGAAAAGGTTTCTGACGCATTAACCTTGTTCGCAGAAAATGCTGTGGAGAATCTAAACGGTCCACATTTTGAAATTGATGACCTTGATGGAATCCAGGAAGAGGCTCGACTAGAAGCCATTAAAAAAGCAAAGACAAAGGCAAAACGACTTGCAAAGGACTTAGAGGTAAAATTAGGAAAAATTGTTTCATTTAATGAAAATGGCGGTGGATATCAACCTGTTTATCAGCAAAACATGATGATGGCAAAAGGAATGACTTTTGATGGTATGGACGAATCATATGCACCGTCGTTGCCTGTTGGGGAGAATGATATAACAGCAACGGTTACTATTACTTATAAAATCAAATAGTCGATTTATTATAAACGCGAACTTCTGCGTTAAAGCAAAAAAAGCATTTCATGTATTAGTTATACATTTCACTTGCTTTTTTTGCTTTGCCTTGAACTACACGCTTATAGAAAATCTTGGTATTTGATTTACGATAACTTATCATCTGGTTTATGTTTTACATAGACAGTTTTTTTTCTTTCTATTTTCGTTATACTTAATACATGAAAACTATTAAAAAACTATTTTTTCCCAAACCTGAAACAAAAATATTAAAGGGCTTTGGTCCGGCATTTTTGGTAATCGCTCTGGGAATTGGTTCTGGGGAATTTATTTTATGGCCGTATCTATCTGCGCACTATGGTTTTGGAATTTTGTGGGGTGCATTATTAGGAATCTCGATTCAGCTGGTTATTATTGTCGCGCTCGAACGCCATACAGCGTTTTTAGGGGAGGATGCCTTGGCAAGTTTTTCGCGGGTTTTTAAATATGCATTTTCCTGGATTGTTTTCTCGACCATTATTGGTTTTGGTTGGCCTGGATTTTCTGCCATGGCAGCACAATTATTATCCCAGGGATTATCATTATCTATTTCTCAAAATGTATTAAGCTTCATTATTTTGATACTTGCCGCTGGATTATTATTGATTGGTAAAAATTCTTATAAAAAAATTCTGACTTTGCAAAAAATAAATATGGGAATTCTCTTGATTCTGATTTTGTTTCTATTTGTTTACTATTTTGATGTAAAAATATTCCTAGATATGTTTCGTGGTCTGGTTGGTGTTGGTGAACAGTATATGTTTGTACCAGCAGGTTTGTCATTATTAACCTTTATGGGTGCCATTGCCTATGCTGGCTCAGGTGGAAATTTATTGCTGATGAATTCGTTTTATGTTGAAAAAGAAGGAAAAGGACTCGTCCCTGAGAGAGGTGATGACGAGCTTATTATTCCTGAAAACTCATCAGAATCAATAGAAAATACACGATTATTTACAAGAAGCTCATGGAAACAAAATACCTTGTTTTTTTGGGGAACAGGTTTAATTTTAATTTCAATGCTTTCCTATGTATCCTATGCGGTTCTCTATGGGTCTGTTGGCTTACCCGAGGATTTTACTTTTTTGATTCGTGAGGCTGTAATTTTCAGTATAGATATTCATCCAATAATAGGTTCATTATTTATTATTTCTGGAAGCTTCGCATTGTTTGGTGTTCAGTTGGGAATTTTGGATTTTATTGGGCGAATAGCAGGGAACAAGCCAGGAACAATTGATGCTTCAAAAAAACAACAAAAACATTATGTATGGGCAATTACTGCGATGACATTGTTTGGAATTATTGTGTTATCTCTTGGTTTTTCAAAGCCAAGCACATTAATTATTATAGGTTCAACTATCAACGCATTCTCTATGGGTGTAATTGCATTTTTATTGTATCGCGTGGAGTCCCAAATTTTACCAAAATATATAGGTTCAAAATTATTTAAGGTTCTTTTGATGATTGCAGGCTTGTTTTATATAGGATTTTTTGGGTATGTTGTTTTGGGGTTATTTTAAAAAACAGATAAAATTCTGTTTTTTGTTTGACCAAAACAATGAAACACTATAAGATAAAGTTATTGAGTCCCGCAAGGGCTTTTAAATTTGAATCTTTTAAAAGGTTCAGCACTAAATTATGAAATTTTTAAAAAAAGTACAAGCAGAGATGACAAAGGTTGTTTGGCCATCTCGAAATAAAACTATTCTTTACACCATTGCTGTTATTTTGGTGTCATTATTCATTGCCTATTATATGGCAGGTTTTGATTTTATATTTCTAAAATATGGAGTTAAATCACTTATTGGTTAAACTATTATGTCCACAGAAATAAAAAGAGAACGTGGATGGTATGCTATCCACACCTATTCAGGATATGAAAAGGCAGTAGAGAGAAATTTACGACAACGTATTGAATCTCTTGGTGTCTCAGATTTGATTTTTGATGTTTTGGTTCCAACAGAAAAAACGGTAAAGATTTTAAAAGGGAAACGTGTAGAAGTAGATGAAAAAATTTATCCAGGATATATCCTTGTTGAGATGATTGTAACTGAAGATTCTTGGTTTATTGTCAGGAACACACCACGTGTAACAGGATTTATTGGGGCAGGTGGAACAGATCCTGTTCCAGTAAGTCAGGCTGAAATAGATGCAATTTTCAAAAGAATGGAAACATCACATATTAAAGAAGAGACAAAATATGAAATGGATGAAATGGTGAAAATTATCGATGGACCATTTTCAGACTTTGATGGTAAAATTAGCAGTCTTGACACAGAGCGAGGAAAGGTTAAACTCCTTGTATCCATGTTTGGACGTGAGACTCCTGTTGAATTGGATTTTTTCCAAATAAGGAAACTTTAATAGAAATAGATTTATTAAATCTAACTAAAAAAAATTATGGCAAAATTAGCACAACAATTAAAACTACAAATTGAGGCAGGAAAAGCGGTACCAGCACCACCACTTGGACCTGCGCTAGGACAAGCCGGAGTAAACATTGGTGAATTCGTGAACCAGTTTAACGCCGCAACCCAAGAGCAAATGGGTTCAAAAGTATCAGTTATTATTAATGTATATGATGACCGTTCATTTGATTTCAAGGTTAAAACACCCCTAACAGCAGGACTTATTTTGAAGGCCGCTGGAATTAAATCAGGTTCAGGGAAACCAAACACAAAAAAGGTTGGTTCAATTACTGACGCGCAATTAACAGAAATTGCAGAGGTAAAAATGGATGATTTAAATGCTCACGACGTTGATGCTGCAAAAAAAATTATTGCTGGGTCATGTCGAGCAATGGGAATTGATATAAAATAATCAATTTTTTGAAATAAAAACCACAAAGCTTCGCTTTGTGGTTTTTATTTTTTTGGTATACTTTTTTAAATTAGTATTAATAAAAAAAATTAAATATTATGATAGATGCAATTATTAAGAATCTTGAAAAAGGATTAAAATTATTAGAAAACATTGATAATCTTCAATATAATGATGTAACAGTTCGTCCGTATAATTCTAGTATTGGAATGCATATGCGTCATATATGTGATATCTATAAATGTATTTTTGATGGCTTAGATTCAGGAAAAATTGATTTTACACAAAGAGATAGAAGTCAGATTATTGAAAATGAAATATCATTTGGTATTGCTTGCTTTGATGAAATTATATCGCTGTTCAAAAAAATAGATTATGATTTTAATCAAACAGTAGAGGTAACAGATAATTTAGGGTTAGGTCTTGTTACTCAAAAATATACTTTGGGTTCTGTATTTATTCAGGCTCACGGACATGCGGTCCATCACTATGCAACATTAGGTTATGTTATTTATCATTTAGGTATAGAATTACCTGATAATGATTTTGGATACAACCCAACAACACCCAGAAATTAGTTTCTGTGTAAAATAATAGCTAACAAGTTTTTAAACTTGCTAGCTATTTCTTTTTCCATGTTTGAAATTCGAACCAAACATTATTTTTATCATCAAATTCTTTATCAGATTTTTTTATCAATTCAAAATCATTTTTAAATTCTGGGAAAAATGTATCAGCACTACGTGCTCCAAATATCTGGGTGACTTCAATCTCATCACATATTGGCAGAGCTTCTACATATAATCCTGCACCACCGATAATCCAAACTGTTTTTGATGTTGATTCAATCAATGCTTCACCGAGTGTTTTTACAACAACAGCACCATTTCCATCATAATCATCGCGACGGCTGATAACAATATTTTGTCGACGTGGTAATGGTTTTCCGCCAAATGATTCAAAGGTTCCACTACGCATAATAACTGTGTCTGTTCCTGTTTTTTCGACAAAATGTTGCATATCAGCAGGTATTTTATAGAGCAGATCGCCATTTATTCCAATACCATTATTGTCATCGATTGCTGTAATAATTTTGATTATTTTTTTCTGTGTAAAAAGTTTTTTTAAAAAATTGAACATATTATTTTTTCTTTTCTTGAATTTCACGTTCCTTGTGCAATTTTGGAACCATATCGGATGGTTGCCATTTCTTTTTCAAAATTTTTACATCAGAGCTACTGGCATATTTACCATCATCAGCATAATGTCTGTCCAATATTTCACCTGTTTCCATAAATACAATCTGTGCGATACGCCGTCCAACAACCAAGGGAATAGCATAATATCGTGAATTGTTCGTTATTTCCATGGTCCAACGGTTAATGTATCCAACATCACCCCAACCTGCACATTTACATACCTCGATAAAGTTTCGTCCCATTGATGAACGTGCCTGCATCATGGTGGTAATATGTTTGCGTCCACCAATAAATTCACGTGTATGTGCCAGAATCGTTTCACCGGGTTGTAGCAAAATTATTTTATCATTTGGTTTAATTCCACGGTCCCAACGAAAGTTAAATTTTTGAAAGACCTTTGACGCTTTCTCGGCCTTCATAGCTTTGCCCCAAACATATTCGGTATGTGATTTTTGGTAGATATTATAAATATTGTGAAAATGTTTGCTTGGCTGTTCACGATAATAATATTCGCCTAATGTAACATCATAGCTGGATGTGTTCAGGTTCGCTGCTATAAATGGGGTAATTACAATATCACCCTTTTTCTTTTCTTTTAAGATTTTTTTATCTGATAGCGCCATATGTATAAATTATATAGTTATTAATTATAAGTAGCAATCTTAATTTACAATATAATAAACAGAGATTGACAAATAATAAAATTTATGTATCATAATAAATGAAGCAGGAGAGAAAGTTTTTCCTGAACATTTAAAAATAAATTCATATTCATGGAGTGAGAGACCATATAAAAAAACCGAAAAAAATAAAAAATTAAATATCAT
>JAJOLB010000031.1 GCA_021129535.1 Minisyncoccota bacterium | reverse complement strand
CTCGGCGAGTTATTCGGTGGCGGTTTTGGTGGAGGTGGGCGACAAACACGACAAAAGCGTGGTCAGGATTTACAAACACGAATGGAATTAACCTTTAAAGAATCAATTTTTGGTGTAAAAAAATCGATTAATTTAGAGCATAATAAAACATGTGATGATTGTGATGGTTCAGGTGCTGAATCTGGTTCTGACCTAGAAACATGTTCTGAGTGTAATGGTGCTGGTCAAACGCAACAACGAATGATGGGAATATTTGCAACCATGGCTGAATGTCCAACATGTAGCGGAAAAGGGAAGACTCCTAAAAAGAAATGTAAAAAATGTCGTGGCGCAGGAATCACACGCGAAAAAGACATCGTAGAATTTTCTATTCCCGCAGGGATAAAACATGGGGATACTATGCGTATCTCTGGAAAGGGTGAGGCTATTTCAGGCGGAACGCCAGGTGATTTATTTGTACAGGTGACCGTTTCACCTGACAAGGTTTTTGGACGAAAAGGTAATGATTTAGTAATGAATCAGGAAATTACTGTGTCAGAGGCAATTTTAGGCTCCAAACGAAAGGTTAAACTCTTAGATGAAGCGGAAATTGAGATTAAAATCCCAGCCGGAACACAGTCAGGGACAATATTGCGTGTTAGTGGAAAGGGAATTAAAACCTCCCGCGGAACAGGTAATTTGATGGTAACGGTTACCGTGCATATTCCGAAAAAATTACCAAAGAAATTAAAGGAAATGATGGAAATTATGCAGGAACAAGGGTACTAATTCTTGTTTTTTTTGTTATACTGTAATTATTATGAAAGCATTAGTTATAGCAATTATTTTAGGAGGTCTTGGTTATTATATGTTTGTATTTGATTCTAGTTCGCTAGAAAAAAAACAAAAAAACGTACAGAATACACAAAAGATTGAGGGGCAAAAAATATTGGAGGAAATGGGAGTTGAAAACAAGTCTTATGATGGGGCTATTACTGAAACATATAATACCTATAAAAAAGGAATTAATGATGCAAAGAGTGCGGTGAGAGACATTGAAAATCGTATTCAATTAAACCATTAAAAAAGAAACGATATGTTTCTTTTTTAATGTATGAGTCCTGGTTTAGTTTAGGGTGAGAAATTAAAGAGTCTCAATTTTTTGCTCGCCATTAATATCAGAAACTTTGAATCCTTTTTCCATTATTTTGTCACGTATTTGATCTGATGATTCCCAGTCTTTGTTTTCACGGGCAATTTTTCGGTCATTCAGTAGTGTTTGAACTTCGTCAGAAATTTCTATTTCTATGCTTGTGTGTTTTTCTAAATCTAGCCCAAGCACTGTATCAAAATTATATGCTGTTGCTAATTTATCAATTGCTGAAATATCAGATTTCATCATGTTATGAAATATTGATAGGGCAATAGGGAGATTAAAATCATCTGAAATAGCATCAGAGAATTTTTTCTGAAAATCTGGATTTATTTTTCCAATTCCATGTTGTGTTTTCAGTGCTTCAATGTGTCGGTAGATTTTATCCAAGGCTTTTTTAGAGCTTTCTATAATTTCCCATGTAAAATCAGTTTGTGAACGGTAAATAGATTGTAGATATAGGTATCGTAAATCAAGAGGGGAAAATCCTTTATTGAATAGTGTCATAAGGGTAATATTTCCTCCTGTTGATTTAGATAGTTTTTCGCCATCAAGATTTAAAAATTCACCATGTAGCCAATAGTTTACAAATGTTTTACCTGTCGAACATTCTGATTGTGCAATTTCATTATTGTGATGGACACTTTTATTATCGTATCCACCTGTATGAATATCAAAGGTCTCGCCAAGGTATTTCATGCTCATTCCTGAACATTCAATATGCCACCCTGGAAAACCGTGTCCCCATGGTGAATCCCATCCATTTTTTTCATCAAATTTCCACAGAGCAAAATCCGCATGAAATCTTTTCTCTGAATTTGTTTCGATGCGAGATTCTGATTCCGCATCAAGATTTAGTCCACCAAGTTTTCCATAGTCCGGCATTTTTTTTGTATCAAAATAAACACCGTCTGAGGTTGTATAGGCGAACCCTTTTTCAAATAATTTTTCAATGATGACAATATTTTCTGGAATGTGGTCAGATGCTTTTGGTAGATGATGTGGTGTTAAAATATTCAGATTTTTTAAATCTGTTTTAAATGACTCAGAATAAATATCTGCAACCTTTAACATATTTTCTAGGGTAATATCCATTTCATGGCGTTTTAGAGCCTTTGTCATTTTATCGTCACCATCGTCACCGTCAGAAACAAGGTGACCAACATCAGTAATATTCATGACTTGTTTAGTTTCAAATCCCAGGTATTCAAATGAGCGACGGATAATATCACCCAACATAAATGAACGTAAATTTCCAATATGTATATAGTCATAGACGGTAGGTCCACAATGATACATTGAAACCTGTCCATCTACGATAGGTTTGAATTCTTCTTTTGTTTTTGTAATTGCATTATAAATTTTCATAAACTGAGTATAACATTTTTATATTTTAATTCACTCTATTTGGTTGTCATTTAAAGGTTTCTATGTATAATGGTTGATATTATGAATAAAGAATTTGCAATTATTGAAACAGGTGGGAAACAATACCGCGTTTCAGAGGGTGATATTATCACCATCGAAAAAATCAAAGGTGAATTCAGCACAGGAGACAAGATTGTTTTTGAAAACGTTTTGATGACTGACACAGGGTCAGACAGTAAAATCGGAACCCCATACCTTGCTGGAGTAAAAGTAACATCAGAATTAGTAGACGAGGGACGAGCCAAAAAGGTTACGGTTATTCGATATAAATCTAAATCTCGGTATTTCAAGAAAAAAGGACACCGACAACCATTTATGAAGGTAAAAATCACCTCTGTAAAATAAAAAATACCGAAAAGGTATTTTTTTTATATAATAAAGTACTATTGACTCTATATAAAAATAGTGTAACATCTAAATGAAATACTGACACTCAAATGTCTTAATCAATTTAACTTGGTTAAGCATTTGAGTGTTGAGCCTTTAAAATTTTATATAATATATGAAAAAAACAACATCAACATTATGGGTAATAACTGTGCTGTTTATCAGTATCTTTATCTATGTATCAACTTTTGATACCCAAACGACAAAAGAAGGTTTGGATTTTATTAAATTTTTCACTGCTTTCTTTGCTTTTGTATCAGTAATCCTTACGATTTTTGATAACATAGACGCAAGAAAGACAATTCGACATTCGAAAAGTAGAGGATTTTATTCTATTTTACTACTAAGTTTACTTACTTTTTCTTCCTGTACAGAAATAGTTGGAAATGGAATTCTTATTGAGCCTGTTAAGGGGGAAAACCTTACACAAGAAAATTTTAAACAATCTAAATTTTTGTTTGGAAAATACACTTATTGGTCAGCATTCGTTGAGTCTGGTGATACAATTCATGTAGTACTACCTGATTATATAAATAAAAAATCAGGTGATATCGTTGTAATTAGCAAGCAAGGCAGTAGCTTTCTAACGGTAGAGTAATTTAAATTCTACCTCTATAATAAAATAAACCTCAATTCACTTACGAATTGAGGTTTTTTAACATACCATTTGTGATTCCACGGAGAATCGAACTCCGATTTCCAGGATGAGAACCTGGCGTCCTAACCGTTAGACGATGGAACCAATACAGGTATCATAACAAATTATAGTTTCATGTAAATAAAAATACTCATTATGAGTATTTTTATTTTATAAACTATCGGTAAATGATGTCATTTCAATATTAAATTTTTCTAATAATTCATTATTTGTAATTCCGTTTTCCTCTGAAAAGTTCTCCATAAAACTTGGTAACGAGAAATGTACCACAGATTTATCAGTCATACGTGTAAATTTTGCCGCAGCAATGCCGAGCGCCGTTTGTCCTCCATGCGCACCTGGTGAGGTTGCCAATAAAAACATAGGTTTATTTTCCCAGACATTTTTATCAATACGTGATATCCAATCAAAAATATTTTTAAACGCTGTGCTATATGTTCCATTGTGTTCTGCAAACGAAATGATAATTCCATCAGATTCAGCAAGGTGTTTTTTTGAATGCAATCGCGAGTTCTGGAATACCTGTTTCGTTTTCGCGGTCAATACTGTAAATAGGCATTTCAAAATCGTTTAAATCTAATATTTGCACATCTGCATTTTCAATACGACCTGCTGCAAATGTTGCTAGTTTCTTGTTAATAGAGTTTTTGCTGCTACTTGCACCTAGGGCGATAATTTTTTTATTCATAGTTAAATTGTAACAAAAAAAACTTCAAATGAAAGTTTTCATAGTGTTTCTAAATTGTAGAGTCTTTTATTCACTATTTAATCCACGCCCTCTTGGGTTATCTCCACTATGCAGGACAGCATCACTATGTAATAATTTTGCTGCAAGAGAAGACCCTTTAACCTTTGGTGTTGTTCGTTGTATCATTTCTAATTCAAAATCGTTGAGAACAATCTCTCGTAATCCTGTTTTTCGCCACCTTAAATTATTTTTACATTTAATTGAAATACTTCTTGCTAGATTTAGGGCGTCAATTATTGCTTGGTTTGCTCCTTGACCCTTGAATGGGCTCATTGGGTGTGCTGCGTCACCTATTAGGGTTACATTTCCCTTTGCTTGAAGTAACTCTGCATCAAGTATTTCCCTGTCATATACAGGATATCCTGTGATTTTTGATTCTGATGTTGCCTGCAATATCTGCGGAATAGGGTCGTGCCAGGTGAGTCTTTTCAATGCTTCATCCTTCATGGCTTTTGCACCGCTTTTGCTGAGTTTTTTTGCATTTGATTCTGATATTGGAAAACTTAATTGCCACATTATTGTATCTTTATCATATGGCATAACGTATATTCGCTCTGTGCCATTTACTGTTTGAAATACTGTTTCTGAATCAAAAAGGGGACTTTCTATATGGTCAAGAGATTTTAATGGACAAATTCCCAGTATCACAATGCAACCCAAATAATTCAATGGAGACGTATTCTCACCTATAATTAATTTTCGCACAGAACTATAAATTCCATCAGCCGCAACAATAAGATCTGCCTTTTCAAATATAATTTTTTCATCAGTTTCAAATTTTAAATTAAATGCCTTATCATCATTTCTCGAGAAATTTACGAATTTATGACCCCATCTTATTGAATCACTTTCGTTTAATTGTTTGAGCAATTCTAGTCGTAAAGATTGCCGTGCAATGTGTATATTTTTGCGTTTATTATTTTTCTCTACGGGTTTTTTTATCCATTTTCGTAGACCCCATTCTCCAATAATTTTTCCATTTTGATTGTGTACAATGTGTTTTGTTGAAACGATACCTTCATTCAAGGAAAAAATACCTAAACCATGTATGGCTTTGCTGGCTTGTTGTAATGTTAATCCATAACCCTGCGATCGTACGTCAAAGCTGTCATCACGTTCATAAAGGGTAAAGGGGATTCCACGATGTAGACATGCAATAGCTAGAGATATTCCACCTATACCACCACCGATAATTGCAATGCTTGGGTAATTTTCTGAATCAATTTTTACACTATCAGTAGACGTCATTAATCCAGACCCTGAACAATCAAGACATATATCCATATTGCTGTTGGGGGTTTTTGGAATAATTCCAGAACGATTATTTTTTTCAAATTTATGTAACTCTGCTTGGTAAAGGCGTTTTCTTTTTCTAGATGGTGCTCGTAAAATTCTACCTAGACCCTTGCAGTCGATACATGTAACCCAACTTATTTTTTTAGTATCGTTTGTTTTCATTTTAATTTAATATTTCAAATATATTTTCTAACGGTCGCGCGATACGTGCCTGATTATTATTAGTGATAATAGGTCGTTCTATCAGAATGGGATTTTTTGATAGTATCATAATTATTTCAGATTCAGAAAGTTGTTTATTTTTAAAATTTTCTTTCCAAATTTTTTCATTTTTGCGAACTAAATTAATTGCTGAAATAAAAATAATATCGTATCGGGCAATTCCATCAATATGAATATACTCTGTTAATAATATAACTTATAAAAGTCCAGCTCCAAATACGCATGCCTGTATGTTTTTTTATATAAATAAAAATAATTCTTTAATCATGCTTGATATAATCTTTACCGAGTAAAAAACCTTCAAGATTTTTTTTATTACAGTTTCGAGCAAAAACTATGTAGCCAGAGAAAGGTGTGTAAATAGATTTTCCTGAATCTTTCCCTACGAGAGTTCCTTTTTCAAGATGTTCAAAATCAGAGAAATTTCGTTCTAAAATAAACGAGTTTGTCTTAGTGTAATAAGAATACTCCAAGTTAATAATTGGTTTATCTGCTCTATTTTCGTTATTACTTTTTTGTATGTGACCTCTATTTTTCAGGAAGTTATGTATGGATTGTTCTGCGAGTGTAATTGCAGATTTATCATTGTGTTGTCCGCATTCAACGCATATTCCAATTTTTCCCATATTTGCCATATAACCATCTGTCCCTCCTGGCTCAACAGCATTAACTCCTAAAACTATTTTTAAAAATTTACTTGAAAGCTCTTGTGCTGTTGAGATTGATTTTTCTTCACAGAAAATAAATGGTTCTGTCTTTTTCTTTGCAGAGTGTATATCCAATAGAGCTGATGATTTATCTAGATATTTTTTAATTTCCTGAGCTCTCTGTAATTCATAGTTTTTTAATTCTGCCTTGGAGTATTCTGAAATATCTTTAAACGCTCTGTTCAAGTTGTATTCAGTATATCGAACATTTTCTGCTATTGCCTTTGGATTTCCCAATATAAAAAATACAGTTCCATGTTCAATTTCAAGATTGGGAATTATGTTTTCGAATGCTTGTATTCCACAGATTTCATTTCCATGTGTTCCCGCCATGATTGTACTGATATTTCCAGGATTTTTTCCTGTTTTTATAATAATGTTTTCCATAATAAAAAAGAGTTAAGATTTACAAAATTGTATATCTTAACTCTCGCATTTTTTTGTGTCTTTGTCATGTTTTTTAAAAAACCAAGCAGCATTTTTTTCAAATGGGCATGAATTTATATCATGTACAGATCCCGTACATAGACAGAGCTGTGCACGAAGTTTTTTAAAGGCATCTAAATCGTCCATTGGGTTTCCCTCTATTGCTGTAAAAATTTTCTGCATTGCAGGGTTTGTTGTAACTGAAACAGTAAACCAATTCTTTTTAAGAGAAATTTCAAGTCTTTTTTTTAGTAGAAGTGTTCCAAGTCCTTTTCCTCTATATTCTGGTTGAATATAGTTTGACCCTAATTCAACAACTCTTTTGTTATTGAATAGAATAGTTTCTTTCATTTTAGTTCTAGCCTCGAATATTCCAGCAGCGCCGACAATTTCATATTTATCATATGCCGCAACGGCATTTAAAATATTTTTTCTAAGACTTGAAGTTGTCTCTGAAAGTAAATGCTTTTCAGATTGTGTTCCTTTTGACCAAAATCTGAATAATTCTATTAACTCTTTTTCGTTAAGTACAACAATCGGTTTTATAATTATATTCATAGTAATTTAGTTTTATATTTTTATTTATAATAAAATAAATAAAATAAAAAGCAAGTATAGAATACTTACTTTTTATTTAAAGTTCTTACCAAATGCATTCCATGGTAATTTTATTTTTAATTCTGGGAATTTTTGTAGTATCCAAGCTATATATGTATTTGAGTTTGGTCCAGGGTATAAAACATAATTCTCTTGATGTGGATAAAATGGGGTCATTTCCTCAATAAAATCAATAAGATGTTTAGCTGTAGAATTTTTATTTCCAGAAATTGATCCTAGTAATGTTGATTTTAGAAATTCATTTTTTTTAAATAATTTTCTTAACCCTTTTGTTGGGTTATTGTAAAGATTTTTATGAATATATCCATAAAATTGATATTTCTCATTTTTTATTGCTAAGACTTCAAGACGTGTCACTTTATTATTTTTAATAAATACAACCCATGGATGAACAGCAAAACTAAAAGGACCTCGAATAGGGCAAGTAAAAAAATAAACTTGATATGGATCATTATTTATAGGTAAAGATTTCATAAATTATTTAAGTATATATTTTTGATTATTAAAAATTATATGCACTCTTTCTTGTTCAAGCTTTTGACCAATGATTGTTGCAATCTCTACAATAATTTCAAAAAGCTTATTATTATCATTAAAAATATTAGGACAATATTCCCTTATTATTTCACCGTTAATGCTTACTGCATTTTCATTAATAATAATATTTTTTTTATTTGAATTGAATCCATAAACAAAATTAGCTAATGTTATCTTTATAGGAATAGTGATAAGACTATTTTCAAGTCTGTACTTTAACCAGTTTTTATAAATATCTATGACATCTGTAAGAGTATGTTCAGTTCCTTTTGTATATCCAGGTAAAAGACCGATTTCTATACTAAAATATTTTATATTATTAATATCTACTTTATTTAATGTGTATTTCTTCATATTAATTTTGTGCAATACGTGATTCCAGTGCGTATTTTAATGTTTCAGTATCAGAATATTCAAGTTCAGTTCCACTAGATAATCCACGCCCAAGTGTTGTGAACACCAAATCAGGATACTGATCATGTATCATAGAATATAAACGTAAGCGTGTGTGTTCAGCCTCGGGACTGATTGATAATCCAAATATTACCTCGTTAATGATTTTTGATTCTCTATCACGTTTAATACGGGCAAGCAGCTGCTCTGTACGTGCGTAGGAGCGTTTTTTCTCGTGACTGGCAATAAATCCACCAAGGACAAAATATTTTCCCTCGTAGAGTTTTGTTTTGTGAATATTTTCAAGGTCAGCGTCCTTTTCAACAATCATTAATTGTTTGGTTTCAGTGTTGTTGGTGCAAATAGGGCAGACTGATTGAGCGTCGCGTGGGTAAAATCGATAACATTCATGGCATTGATTAATATCCTTTTTAACATTTACTATTTCATTCACAAGTTGCTGTATATATCCGTTGTCCTTGTGTAGTAAAAAATATACAAAACGTCGCGCCTGACGTTTCCCAATTCCTGGAAATTTTTGAAATAATTCTGCAAGTTTGTCGATTGAGTTCATATATAAATTATAGGTAAAGAGAGGGAAGTTACAAGTTTATGAAAAAAGGCTTTTTCTATTTTTATAAATTGATATGATAAGAGTACGATATGAAGTTACGTAAACCAGCAGTAAAAACTAAAAAGGAACAAAAACAGAAAAGGAAAAAGCAATTATTTATTAGTTTGCTAATTATTTTTATTCTTGCTGATTTTGTATGGATTATGAATCATAAAAGATTTAAATTTTCTGAAACAAGAATTTCAGGTAACGAAACTATTCTTGAAAAAGATATAAATCAAAACATAGATGGTTTTTTAAATGAATCTTTATTGGGTGTTTTATCGAAAAATAATGTCTTGCTTGTTAATACTAATAAAATCGAAAAAAGAATAGAAAACTCTTTTCCTCGTATTTATAATGCAGATGTTTTAATTAAAGATAATAGAATTTTAATTGTAGAAATAGAGGAGCGAAAACCACATTCTTTGTGGTGTAAGAATGAAAATTATATTTCTGATTTTGATGAGGAATGTTATTTTGCAGATCAAAAGGGTTATATTTATACAAAGGCTCCATATTTTTCAGATGGTGTTTTTGAAAAAATATATACAACAAGTGATGTTTTAAAAATAGGGGAGCAAGTAATGGATAAATCTGATTTTCTAGATTTTTTTGAGTTTACAAATAACCTATATCAAGAATATAATATTTCTATCAGTCGCATTTTTGTAAATGATAGAAATGAAACACGTTTATATATTCGCTCTCTTTTGAATAAACAATTCAAGGAAAATCCATATATTTTCTATAAAAATACTGATGATTACGAATCTATTCTATTGAATATTGGTCTGATGCTTAATCATGAAATATTCAAGGTTGATTGGAAAAAAATACCTGATAGATTGTTATTTATTGACCTCAGAATAGATAAACAAATTAGATTCAAGTTTATAACAGATGAGGAATTATTAGAAAAACAAACAGAAAAAAATAAAAAAGAAAATGAAGACAGCAATCAAACAAATGAATAATAATGATATTGTAATGGGCTTTTGGGCTAATTTACCAAAGTCATTTAAAATTTTGGCACCTATGGCTGATGTTACGGACGCAGCATTTCGAGCCATCGTTGCGAAATATTCTCGTATGGGAAAACCAGGAGGTGGACCTGACGTTCTTTATACCGAATTCGTAGCAGCTGATGGATTGTTTTCTGATGTAGGTCGTCCAAACTTGATGCATATGTTTAAATATCAAGCTGAAAATCGTCCTATTGTCGCACAAATTTTCTCTTCTGACCCTATTAAAATGGAGTCTGCTGCACGTTTATGCGTAGAACTGGGCTTTGACGGTATAGATTTAAATATGGGTTGTCCAGAGCGAAATATCTGCAAACAAGGAGCCGGTTCCGCCATGATACAAACACCAGAGCTTGCACAAGAGGTGATTTTGGCCGCAAAACGTGGTGCAGGGAATATTCCTGTTTCTGTGAAAACGCGTATTGGTTGGACACAAAATGAAATTGAAACATGGATACCAGCGATTCTAGATTGCGATGTTGCCGCTATTATTTTACATGGACGAACCCGTAAAGAAATGTCAAAGGTTCCAGCACGCTGGGATGATATTGCACGTGCTGCCGAAATTGTTCGTGCGTCAGGAAAACCTACAAAATTTGTGGGGAATGGCGACGTTGTTTCTGTTGAGCAAGCTGACGAATATACAGAAAAATATCAGGTTGATGGAGTAATGATTGGTCGTGGTATTTTTGGAACACCATGGTTATTTGATACTGAACGCAATTCGGTCTCTATTGATGAGCGACTGGAAATTATGTTGGAACATACACGTTTGTTTTTGAAATTATTACCAAACAAAAATTTCAATATTATGAAAAAACATTACAAGGCTTATGTTTCTGGTTTTGATGGTGCACGAGAGTTGCGCGGGAAATGTATGGAGGCGAATTCCTATGATGAAATTGAGAAACATGTTTACAAATTTCTTAGAAAAAAGAAAAATTTTATTGAAAGAGTTATTAATATTTTTAGAAAATAAAAAAAGCTTCATTTTTAAAAGAAGCTTTTATTTAGAATAATAATTTTAAAGTCTTTTAAAATTTAAAACTTCATATCCTTTATAGGTGTAAGATCTCTCTTTATTTTGATCTATTGTTTCGCGTATTTTTTCGCCTTTTTCAAGCAGTCTTGTGCTTCCATCTTTTAATAGAAGTATGACATCATAGGAAAAAACTAGATAGGAGTATAATTTAATTATTTTATTTTTTTTCATATCAAATGTATTTTATTTAATTTAATCATTTTATTATAAATATTGCAAATTATTCATATAACTTTATAAAAAAACTATTATAATCTATAATGAAATTATGAACACAGAACAAACCGTTTTATATAGAAAATATCGACCGCAAAAATTTGCTGAGGTTTTTGGTCAGGACCATGTTGTAAAGGTCTTGCAGGGGTCATTAGAGCTTGGAAATATTGGGCATGCATATTTATTCTCTGGTCCACGCGGAACAGGAAAGACAAGTATCGCTAGAATTTTTGCAAACGAGCTCGGCTGTTCTGAAAACGATATTATAGAAATTGACGCTGCATCAAATCGTGGTATTGATGATATTCGTGCCTTGCGCGAAGCTGTATTGTCGCGACCATTCGATTCTGAATATAAAATGTACATCATTGACGAGGTGCACATGCTGACAAAAGAAGCCTTTAACGCACTGCTGAAAACATTAGAAGAACCGCCATCACATGTTATTTTCGTCCTTGCGACAACAGAGTTACATAAAATTCTACCAACAGTTGTATCAAGGTGCCAGTCCTTTGTTTTGAAGTCTCCAACACGGGCAATATTACGCGACATGATTTCAGGTATGGTGGAAAAGGAAGGGTTCACTATTGATACAGAGTCATTAGATATCATTTCCTTTCTAGGTAACGGTTCGTTTCGTGATACTCAGGGAGTTTTACAGAAATTAATTTCCTATTCTACGGATAAAAAATTAACACGGGACGAAACCGAATTGATTACTGGCGCACCAGCACAGTCATTGTTGCAAGATTTTGTAACAGCATTGAATGAAAAGGATATTGATAGTTTATTGGTATTAATTCGAAAGGCCTCATCAAGTAATATTGACGCACATATTTTTCTACAAATGTTAACGGAAAAAATACGAACCATTTTACGATTACGTTTTTCAGAAAAAATGCATTCAGAGATAAAGGAGGAAATAGGCAACGATGAGTTTTCATTTTTATTATCTTTTGCAAAAGAAAAAAATGAGATTAATGCAAAACTGCTCTCAGAATTATTAAATGTTTATGCTGACATGCAGTATGCATTTATAAAATATTTACCCTTAGAACTTTCACTATTTAGATTATTTGAGGAAAAATAAAAATCGACCTAGGTCGATTTTTTATTGCTGCTCCGCTAGGATTT
>JAJOLB010000016.1 GCA_021129535.1 Minisyncoccota bacterium | reverse complement strand
TGAACCTGTTCCGTTTGATGTTTCTTTATTATAAGGCAACATATAAACTTACCCTCCACAACCACGAGTGCTAGTAGAATAATATGCATATGAGAGCCTACCTTCATTGGGATTTAATGAGCTATTGTATGGGGTAGAAGTTTTGTTTACTTCTCTTGTCGCAACTTCATAAGCGTGTTCAGGAGTTTTAATATCTGACTCACGTCGTGCGTCACGAGCATTTGCACGAGCAGAAATAAGTGATGACAACACAACAGATGCAAGTACATCTATAATAGCTACCACCACAAGGAGTTCTATAAAGGTAAATCCTTTGTTTGATTTCATATGGAATAATTATAGTAGTAATATAAATAAACAAAATCTATTATTTAAAATGACAAAAAGATTCTAAAAATATATAATATTTACATATGGGATCATCACATAAAAAACAAGGAAAAATTGCAGACAATAATGCAAAAAAATCAAAAATTTTTTCAAAACTTGTTCGCCTGATTCAAGTTGAGGCGAAACTTTGCGGAGGAGATGTAAATTCAGCTGGATTAAAAACAGCTATTGAAAAAGCTCGGAAAGCAAGTGTTCCAAAAGACACTATCGATCGAGCCATTAAAAAGGCCAACGAGGTAGGTGATACGACAGCAGTCATGTACGAAGCCTATGGTCCTGCTGGAACTGGAATGATTATTACTGGATTAACTAACAACAACAACAGAACAAGTCAGGAGATAAAGGCTGCTCTCAGCAAAAACGGTGGGTCATTAGGTTCACAAGGTTCAGTCGCCTGGAATTTTACCCAAGATACAGAACGTAATTGGATTCCAAACTCAACCATGGAAATTTCCGAAACAGATAAAGAACAATTAGATATTATCATTGAAGCTCTGGAAGAAAATGATGACGTCCAAGATATTTACATAAATGTAAAATAAAAACACTTATTAAATAAGTGTTTTTATTTTACAAAATTTCCTCGTTCTCCCTTAACTCGAAGTCATCAGGTAAATTAATGGAGAAGTTGGCTTCCCTTGAAACCTTTTTACCATCTTCGTCGGTTGCAACAACACGTATCGTATTCTCAGCTCTCAGATATAAAATATCAATGGGTTTAAAATTAATATCAAAAGGTCGTTTCCCAACAGAGCCTGTAAAGCTATTGTTTATATAGTACAAAACATCTTCTATATCACGAGTGGATATTTTATTAAAATCAAGCTCAATCTCAATAATATCACCAAGCTCATATTCATCTTGAATATTTTCAATATCAAAATCAAAATCCCCTTCTTGAATAATTCCATTCTCAGAATGGACATCATCATATTCTGTTGGGATAGATTGATTTACTTGAAACTGACCTGCGTAATGTTCTTGTGAGTAATTATTAACAGAATATTCCCAGTTTGAATATTGAGAATCGGATTGTGAATTTCCAGGTTTTTGTGGATTTGATTTATTTACACTGTGCAGAATAGTGTGTGGTTCAAATCGTGTTACCAACTGAATAAGATGTTCTGGTGTAAACTCTGTTGCAAGTTTACCTGAAACTGAATCTATTTTATATGTTTCACTTCCTTCCCAGTTTCCTTTTATCATATTAGGTAAAGATTCAAAATCTTCTGGAATATCATAATTTTTAAAATCAGACTCGACATATTCATCTATAATTTCATCCATAAACAACCGCCATGGTTTCATTGAAATTTTTGAGCCAACCTTCATTGGTGAATTATCATTATTACCTGTCCAAACACCAACAGCAACATCAGATGAATATCCAATCATCCACGCATCACGTTTATCGTTTGTGGTACCTGTTTTACCTGCAATATTTTTTGAACCAAAATACATTAATGAATTTGATCCATACAATGGTGTTCGTGCTATATTATCCGAAAGAACATTTGAAACCATTCTTGCGGCATTTTTTGAAAAAACCTTTACCTCGTTTACATTATGTTCCTCTAAAATATTCCCCTCAACATCAGTGATGCTTAAAATAGCATTTGTATCTATATGTTTTCCGTTATTAGGGAATGTTGTATATGCTGAAACCATTTCCAGTAAAGAAACCTCTCCTCCACCCAAAACAAGACCAAGCCCATAGTAACTGGGTTTTTGTGTTAATGAACTAATACCCATTTCTTGTGCTTTTTTTATAACATTTGAAATTCCAGTTAGATGAAGAATTTTAATTGCTGGGATATTTCTGGATTGTGCCAAAGCCTCTCTAAATGAAATTGCTCCCTTAAATTTATTATCCCAGTTACCAGGGAAATAACATCCATCTTTGCTTGATTTTTCATCAGCTTCACAGCGAGAATTAAACTGAGTAGGAGTGTCGAAAATAGCTGATTCCGGAAGATAGCCTTTTTCAAAAGCTGCTGCGTATGCAAAAGGTTTAAACGATGAACCTGGTTGCCTTGGAGACAAGGCAACGTTAAAATTGCCATCAAAATTTTCAGTATCAAAATAATCACGAGAACCAACCATGGTAATAATATTTCCTGTTTCTGTTTCAATAGCGACCAAGGCTGCATTTGAGGCGTCTTTATCTGCCACACCTTCAACATGTTCTTTTATTATTTCTTCTGCTTTTTGTTGAAGTTTATAATCAAGACTTGTTATAACTCTTAAACCTCCATTTTCAACAACATCAACACCGTATTTATCCTCTAAAAGAGAGCGAACATATTGAACAAAATGAAGAGCTTTTGCATAATTATCTTCTTTTCTTAAAAATTCAACCTGCTCAGCAAGGGCTGTTCTATAATCAGAATCAGAAATGTATCCGTACCTTTTCATCTCTCTAAGAACTGTTTTTTGTCTCTTATCTAAAAGATCTTTATTCGAACCATATGGAGAATAAAATGTTGGTAAATTTGGAATAGAGGCAAGATATGCTGACTCAGCTATTGATAAATCTTTTGCTGTTTTTCCAAAAAATACACGTGAAGCTTCTTGGATACCGTAAATGGTTCCACCATAAGGCGCCTCGTTTAAATAAACAGTAAGTATTTCATCTTTACTTAATTTATCTTCAATCTTATATGCTAGAACCCATTCTTTCATTTTTCGTGTAAGGGTCTTTTCTTTTGTAAGAAGAGTGTTTTTTACAACCTGCTGAGTTAATGTTGAGCCACCAGCTGAACCACCTACAGAAAATCCAAATCTAGATAAAACAGTCTGAACTACTGCTCTGATTGTTGATTTCCAAACAACACCATCGTGTTTATAGAAATTATGATCTTCTATTGCAATAATGGCGTTTTTGGCATTTTTAGATATTTTATCACTTGTAACAACGGTTCTTTGTATGTTTTCGTGTATATCATATAGAAGTATTTTCCCTGTTTTATCAAATATTTTTGTAGAATTTGAAATTTTTCTTTTATCAAAATTTTCAACAGAAGGTATTTCCAAAGAAGTAAACCAAATAAATAGTAATCCAAAACCAACAAGAGTAAGAATAACCCCCACACTTATTAACCACTTCAAAAAAGTCCAAATTTTTCTTTTTTTAGTATTCTTGTTTTTTGGTTTTTTGGTTACCTTTTTCTTAAGAGGAACTCTTTTTTTCACTCTTTTTATAATTTTTCTTTTTTTAGTTTTTTTATTTTTTTTAGTTTTTTTAATATCTGACATAATTTTTTTTATAAAAGCAGAAAAAACAAAATGTTCTTTTTTTTCTCTTATTTTTTTTCTCTTAATTTTTTTTGTATTTACAGTGGTATCTGAGACTTTTTCCTTTAAAGGTTTTTGATTTTTATTAATATCCTTTTTTAGGGTTTTTTCTATCCTTTTTTGTTTAAAATCTTTAATAAACATTTTAAACCTTCTTTTATAGAAATAAAAATTATAAACAATAATTTTACCCAAACTAGGTCTTTGATTTCTAATAAAACGCTTTTTTCTCATTTTTTCCAACTTATTTAAATAAGCGCGTTCATATTTATTTACAAAAGATTTATTTTTTTTCATATTTTTATTATACATAGGTAAAAATTTTAATAAATAAAAAAATGAATATTAATATTCATTTTTTTTAAAGGATGCAAAAAAAGTTAAGCCAATAGCAATAGCGTCGAGCTCATCATCTATCCTTTTTCTATCGTCAATTTCAACAAGATATGGCAACATAGAGAAAATATCCTTTTTATTTGCAGAGCCATTACCAGCAACAGCTACCTTTATTTGATTCGGGGTATATTCATGTACAGGTATATTATTGTTTATTGCTTGAAAAATAATAACACCTCTTGCCTCTGCAACAAATAGTGCTGTTTTAGTATTTTTTGAGAAAAATAAACCTTCTATAATTAAATAATTAACCTTATGTTTTTTAATAAGAAAATCTACTCTTTTTCCAACCTCGAAAATTCTATTATTTATATCTTTTTTAATGTCAGTAGTAAGACATTCTGAAAAAATAATTTTTTCTTTTAAAGACTCTTTTTTTTCCAAAACAGCAATACCTATACGCCCATAACCAGGATCAATAGCAATAATACGCATAACTACCTATTCATAGGCATAATCAAATAAAGGAAACTAGCATCACCAACAGATCGAAGTATAAATGGTTTATTTTTTTCAGTAAAAGAAAAATTTAAACTATCACCAGTAAGAGAGGAGAAAGAGTCTGTTATATATTTATGATTTAAATACATTTCAATATCTTCACCACTTATTACAGCATCAATATCTGTATTATTTTCACCAACATCAACATTACGTGAACTGATGTTTATAATATTTTTTTTACTATTTGTTTTTAATAAAATTTGATTAAAATTATCAGAAAAAACATTTATTAATCTTAGTGAAGATATAATTTCATTTTTTAAAACAATAACAGATGTTTTTTCTTCTTTTGGTATTATCTGATTATAATCAGGATAATTACCGTCAATTATTCTTGATGTAAAATAGATATTTTCATTTGTTATTGATATTTGATTTTTACCAACCACAAAAACAACATTATCATCAATTCCATTAAAAACCTTTATACACTCTTGTATGTTTTTAACAGGAATAATAACACCAGGGAAATCATCAGCCCCTTTTATTATTATTTTTTTCTCAGCAAGTCTAAATGAATCTGTTGCAACAAAAATAAGTTCGTTGTCTTTTTTATAAATATATACAGATGATATTTCTGGTTTAATATCTGAAAGAGATGCTGCATAAATAACAGAGCTAACCCCTTTTATAAATTTATCAATAGGTATTATAAATTCAAGACCTTCTTTTATTTTTGGTAGAGTTGGAAAATCATCACTTGGATATATATTAATCTCCATTTCTGATTTATTTGTTTTTATATAAAGTGTTTTTTCTTTTAACTCTAAAACAATAGAATGTTCATTTTTAATTGAATTTATAATACTTGTAAAAAGATCTAATTTAATAGCAACACTACCTTTTTCTTCAACCTTTACAGATATCTTAATTTCAGTTCCCACATGAAGATTTGTTGATCTTATTGTTAGGGTATTGTCTTCAGCTATGAGTAGTATATTTTCTAAAATTGGTAAACTGAGGTTTTTTATAGAATTTTTTTGAATTCTATGTAAAGCAGATGATATTTTTTCTAATGTCGATTCTATTTTCATAATGTTTAATAGTTAGTAATTAATATATTAATTATATTATTATTATTATTAGGGTTGTTAATTCTGTTGATTTCTTTTTTAACCTTTTGTTTATAGGTTTTTTCTCTAAATTTACTGTTTATATCTCGGGTGATAATATATGTATTTCTTTTAGTTATACACATTTCTATTATATATTTAAACTTATACACAAAAATATAAACAGAATATTATCAGGATATTAACATGTTTATACATTTAATATGGAACAAAGTTGTTCTATTTCTTGAACAAGACTTGGGTCATCTTTTAGTTTTTTCTTTATTTTTTCATATGAATGTATGACTGTTGTGTGGTCTCTTCCACCAACTTCTTTTCCTATTGCTGGATAAGATATATTAAAGTATTCCCTTAACATATACATTGTTATTTGGCGTATATTAACAATTTCCTTTTTTCGTGTTTTTTCGTAAATAAGTTCTGGATCTGTACTGTAAAATCCTGCAATTATTTTTATAATTTCTTCTAGTGCAAGATGTTTTTTAGGTTTAACATTGTTTTTAATGAGGTTTTTTACCTCAACAATAGTAAGTTTTCTGCTTCTCAAGTCGGTTTGTATTATTATTGCGTTTAAAACCCCTTCTAGTTCACGGATGTTTCCTTCAAGGTTTGTTGCTAAATAATCAACAACCTCTTCACTAATAGGTATGTTTTTTTCTGTTGTTTTTGTTTTTAAGAGGGCTGATCTTGACTCGTAGTCTGGTTTTGTTATATCTACAATCATTCCTGCTGAAAAGCGAGACCTTAATCTATCTTCTAGTCCTATTATGTAGTTAGGGTGCTTATCTGATGAAAAAATAATTTGTTTACCTTTATCATAAAGTATATTGAAAAGGTGAAATAATTCTTCTTGTAATTTTTCTTTTCCTGAAAAAAACTGAATATCATCCATAATAAAGACATCATAATTTCTATATCTATTTTTAAATTGATTTATTCTGTTGTTTGTTAATGCGTTTACATAGTCCTGAGAAAATTTTTCAGAACTTGTATAGAAAATATTCAAAGTGTCATTGTTTTTATAAACAGAGTTTCCAGTTGCTTGTATAAGGTGTGTTTTACCTAACCCTGTTGGTCCATAAATAAATAACGGGTTGTAAACCCCTGGTTTTTTAATAATGGCTTGTGAGGCTGAATATGCAAGCTCATTAAAGGGACCAACAACAAAAGAATTAAAAGAATATTTTTCATTTAAATTATTGTTTTTATTAACAGTGCTTTTTTGTAAAGGTAGAGAATTTTCTTGAAAAGAATCTTTCTTACTCTTTATTTCTTTTGCGCTTGTTTGTGTTTTTTTAACAATATACTCAATTTTTGTGATTGATGAGTCGTGTTTTGATATGCTTTTCAAAATCATATCGTTAAAACGTGTTTGCAACCATTCTTTATTAAATTCATTTGGAACACCCACAAAAAAGATAGACCCCTGTTTGTCTGCGGCAAAAGTTTTTTTAAACCAAGTATTGTAATTAGGTTTTGATATGTCTATTTCTATTTCTGCAAGTGTTTTGTCCCATGTTTCTTTTATTTTATTCATATAGCATTTTTCTGTGATCTTATTATATTATTAATTTAGTTTTTTATAAAAAAAGAATGTAAAAAAATAGTTAATAACTCTGTGGATAACTCATTTTGTTTTCTAAAAAGAATTTCTTGCTTATTTTGTTTTTTGTATTAATATATGTGTTATTGTTTAATAACTATTTAAATTATTATTATGAAAGCTAAATCACAAACACTGCGAAAACGTAAAAACCGTAAAATGTACAAGGTTCACGGATTTTTAAAGAGAATGTCTACAACAGCAGGGCGAAAATTAATTCTTAAAAGACGACGAAAAGGACGAAAAAAACTAACAGTATAACAAAAACCCTTTATTTAAAAGGGTTTTTATTATATTCTATAATTATCATGATACCTTCAATATATAAAATAAACTCAGTAGAGTTTAAAAAATTCTACAATAAAGGTATAAACAAAAATAGTAAACACATACGGGTTTCATTTGTTTATAAAAAAATGAATGAAAGTATTTTTTCAAAATATACGGTTGTTGTTGGTAAAAAGATATCTAAATCAGCTATTATTAGACACAAAAATAAAAGAAAAATATACAATATTTTAAAAGAAATCTATCCACAGTTTTCATATTTAAAATTTGTTTTCATTTTCATAAAAACAGATGTTTTAAATGTTGATGAAAAAGAAATTAAAAATCAAATAGTAGAATTACTATCTAAAAGAGGTTAAATAACACATATTTTCTGTACATGAGTATCTATTCTGATATGATTGTTTTATGACTTATTTATGGAATCTTTTATTTTACAAACCTCTTTATAATGCACTTGTTTTTTTTGTTAACTATGTGCCCGATTATTCAATTTTTATATCTGTTATTATTCTAACTATTATTGTTAGATTGATTATTTCCCCTCTTTCTTATAAATCTATAAAAACGCAACTGCAAACAAAACTCTTGCAGCCAAAATTAGATAAGATTAAGAAAGAAGTTGCAAATAAACAAGAACAAGCAAAGTTAACTCTTGAACTTTACAAGAAACACGGTGTTAATCCGTTTTCAAGTTTCTTTGTTATGTTAATTCAACTACCTATTATTTTAGCCCTCTATTGGGTTTTCAAAGATATTAGTGATGGTATTAATTTAGAAATACTTTATTCATTTATTAGTATTCCAGAAAAACTTAATCTTATTTCTTTTGGTTTTGATTTAAGTGAAAAAAGCTATATTCTTGCCTTTCTGACTGGTTTTACGCAATATATATATCTTTCATTTTCATCATCAATGAAAAGTACAGGTGAAGATTCTGAAAAATCAGAGCAAGCAAAAATGATGGCTATGGTTGGTAAATCTATGAAATATACTATGCCTGTTATAATTACTGTGTTTTCTTATATTATAGGTGGCGCTGTTGCTCTTTATTGGGTTGCCTCAAACGTATTTATGATTTTCCAAGAACTCTATATTCAAAAGAAACTTAAAAATAAAAAAACAACATAGGTTGTTTTTTTATTTTTAAGTTTTAATTTACAAAATGATTTTCCTCGCTTTCTCTTAATTCTTGTTTTGAATTTCGAATAGATAATACTTGTGCAGGGTCTGATGTAATAATTTGGTCCTCTGTATATGAGGCAATTATTTTAAGTGCAACATGTTTTAATCCAGCAAAGAAAATACCTTCTCCAACACTTGATTCTATAAGGAGATATTTTTCCTCGTCAGTAAGTCTAAATATTTTTTGTAGATTATCTACCGAAGATGGAGATTGTTTCAGTAGCAACTGCATCGACGAGTTTGTAATAATGGGTGTACCATATTTAGAGCTAATAAAATCATTTACATCCTGTGTAATAGTGGAAAGACCTAAAAAGTACTTACGTCCACGTTTTGCAATCATAAATAAAAATGATGCTGTGTCGTCTGATTTCATCATCCACCAAGCCTCATCAACAACCAAGAGACGTTTTTTAATATTTTTACGTACTGCGTTCCATATGAATGCAGTAATAATATACATGGCTGCTGGTTTCAGTTCATCCTCCACATCTCGAATAGAGAACACTACTAATTTTTTATTAATATCTACATTTGAGGGTTTATTAATAAAACCAGCCCATGTTCCATGGGTATATTTTGTAAGCCTTGTAAGAAGCGAATCACTTCCTTCCATACTTGATAATACCATTTCAAAGTCTGACATAAGCGGTGGTTCAATGTTTACATAGTTAGAATTTGGAGTGATGTCTTTTAGTGCATAGGTTTCTGTGATGGTTCTGTCCACAATTGAATCCTCTTCTGGACTTAATCCTCCAAACAATATTCTAAATAACCCTACAAGGTGAATAATGTGTGACCTTAATACATCAGCAGGATCTTCATCATCATTTGGTATTGGAACATCAAAAGGGTTAATATGATGTTCTGACGATAGTGATATGTTGAAATAGCGTCCACCAACAGCCTCTGTGATATATTCATATTCTCGCTCAGGGTCAATAACAATAACCTCTGTATCAAACATTAATGTTCTTAATATTTCTAATTTCGTAGCATACGATTTTCCTGCTCCTGATGTTGCAAAAGTTACAGAGTTATAGTTGGGTAGAGAGTACCTGTCGAAAATAACAAGTCCTGAGTTATGACGGTTAATCCCATAAAGAATCCCCTTGTTGTCTGTTAATTCTGAACTGATAAATGGAAAAAATGAAGAAACAGGACCTGTATTAAGTTTTGTGTGGATTTCCAGTCTATCATCTCCAATTGGAGCTACTGACAAGAAACCTTCTGATTGTTGGAAAAGCGCTGGTTTCAAATAAATCAATTTTGATTCCATTAAGGAACGTATTTCATTTTCTGATTTATAAAGATCATCCTCATTATCTGCATAAATAGTGATATAGAGTCCAATTGAGAATATTTTTTCTTGAGCTTGTTGTAGTGAATCCCGTAATTTTTCTAAGTCACGATAAGCGGCATCAAGAATTGGATCACGAACAAGCCCTTTTGATTCTCTGACATTTATTTGTGATTGAACCTCAGCAACCTTTTTTTTGAACTCTTGTAGTATTTTCTCTGTTGGGATTGGGTGAATATGTATTCCAACATCAAAAACCTTATCAAGGTTTACAATAGGTGCTAACCAACCATCAGTTAGAAAACGAGGGTACGACATAATAAAAAATGTTCGTGATGTTTTCCCTGCTATTTTAATAGATTTTGAGCTGATTTCAAGAGCTGCTGGCGCCAAGACATCTTGAAGTTGAAGTTTAGCTGTTTTATATATTTCACCTGGTAAGACAGGTACAGCTGTTTTTTTAATTTGAGAAGAGGTTCTCTTACTTGAGCTTCCCATAAAATCTGAAAGTAATGACATAGATACATTATACTACATTTTAATATTCTTTGTATTGAAATTGTCATTCAATTTTTAGTCGAGCTGGGAATGATAAATTATATTTTATATAAACAAAAAAAGAGCATAAACTCTTTTTATAAATCTGTTAGTCTATAACTCCATAAGAATTCTGTATTTTTATCAATAAAATATAAGTAATCAGAATTTTTATCAATACCTATTTTAAAGACATCTAATGTTTCTCCGTATTCAAGTGGTATATCAGATATAATTTCAACCTTAAATGTGTTGCTGTTGATTTTCCACAAAGAGTCATTATATGTTTCCAAGCCTTGATACCATATGTCAGGATATTCATCTTTATACGACAGGCTGTCTGGCACAAAACAATAAATAAATACACTCTCTTTATCCCAAGTACATTTTTCTGTAAAGGTTTGTAATTTTAAGGGTGTGTTTCTACTGTTTTCTTTGTTGTAGAGGCTATTTTCTAAACTATTACGTTCAATTTTTTGGGTAAAAATCTTTTTATTATCAGGGCTGACAAGTGTTGTTAGTCCTTTTTCCTGCTTAAGAGACTTATGATAGTCTCCTGATGTAACATCCATTTCATAACTGTATCCATAAGATTTATAACTTGATTTTGTTTGTAATTCTATATTATCCTTATTGTTCCATTCGGTAAGCCATCCTGTGTGTGGAGATTCAAAAATTGTTTTTTTAGAATTACTTATAAAATTTTGAATTATACCAACAACACCTAGGGAATCTTTTTTAAGAAAAAAGAAATTTTCACTATTTGGACTTATTGATACATCGATAATATTTGATGGCAGGAAACTTCCCTCCATCAAATATTTTGATTCAATATTTTCAAATTTTTGCTCTGCAATCTTTTGTTGTTCTGCGTCACAAATTTTAACTAGCTCTGCTCTGGTTGCAGGACCAAGAGCTCCATCAATATCAAGGTTATGTAATGATTGAAAATTTTTAATAGCAGTGATTGTTGCAGCTGTTGCTGTTGCTCCTTCATTTCCAGGTGCATTTATTCCAGATATTGATATTTGTGTCTTCTTATTTTTATTTAAAAAGACATGAAGGTCGTAAACATGATCACCTTTGCTATCTAATACTATTTTTTTTGAAAAATCATAAGGGCATTCATCTATATTCATTTCGCGTTTAGATATTGTTCCTGCATATGATTCAATGCTTCTATTTTCTTTGTTCCAATACTGAAATATAACACTATTACCATCTTCTGAGAAAATAATATGCTCTACATTGGGAATAAACTCCTTTGTAACAAGGTCCTTACCTATTGAGGATGGTGTAATTTTTGATTCATATACTGTTGCGTTATCGATTGCAGCATAACGTACATAATTATTTTCTATTTCAATAATTTTTTTAATTTCCTGGGTTTCTCCCACACTGTTTATCGTTATGTCATTAATTTCTTTATCCTCTGTACGGACTATTCCAGAAAAACCACCTGTTGGGAAATCGGTAATACGACGTAGTCGTGGTCCTGCTTTTTCTACAAGAACGTCTTCACCTTCTTCTTCTGTTTGATTTTCATTTTCGTTAGTACTTTGGTTATTATTGTTATTATTATTTGTTACACCAATCTCTGTTTTACCAAAGGGGAACAAGTTTTTCGCGCCATCAATGATGTCAGTTTGTTTATTTTTTTGTAATATACCAAAAAACCAAAGAGCTCCAAAAATAAGGAGAAGTATAAAGATAATGATAATTATTGTTTTTCTGTTTTTTTTCATAATAAGGTTTTGGTCTGTTTTGTCATTGCGAGCTCGTGAAGCAATCTCTGGTATTGCTTATTCTGTTCTAGTTTAATAAGTATATGTATAATACAAATCTTAAATAAAATACCTAGATTACCACGTTCCACTCTACTACACTCGCAATAACAAAGTTTACCAAGTAATTGTAACAAATATAATATGTTCTTATTGTACTATAAAAACAAAAAGAGCGGAAAGTCCCGTTCTTTTATTTTTTTATTACTTAAATTTAACATGCAAATGTTGCCCTGCTGTGTATGAGCTTCCTTCTCCACAACTAAGTCCTTCAAATAACACTGTTTCAAAATCACTATTAAATTTTGAAAGATGCAAACTTTTACACTGTTTATGGTTTGGTTCATCGATATATGGATTTTCTTTTCCTGTTAGGTATTTGTTCCAACTAGAAACTTCAGAATTTGATCTTAAATCTAATGTTGGTTTCCATGTTGCATGTGACATATGAGCCCATACTTTTGTCCCCTCTGTTACTACAATTGAACAATTATTACATTCAGCGCTAAACCCTTTTAATTTAGTGAAAATTTTATTAAGAGCGTCTTGCTCATACCATGTAGAAATACATCCAGGACCTTGATGCCATGTTGTGCATTCTGGATTTGAAAAAGTAACATTATTTAGACTTTCTGACTGAACCTTCTCTCTAAGGCTAAATAAACTTATATTCTTTGTTCCTATTGGTGGCCATTCCCCTGTTTGTTCGTTTGTGGCATATGTTTTACCCGCAATTGTGTATCTTCCATATTTATTTTCATTTACATCGATACCTTGAACAGAATCACCAGAACCTCCAACCTCTACGGAATCCAAATTACTTCCAAAATTAATTTGTAACAATTGCGGGTTAATAGTGTTGAGGATGACAACTATCCCCACTGACAACATTAGCCCTGTTACAGCACCTATAATTCGCTCCTTGGCATGTGATTTTCCATAAATTGACTCAACGGTCATATATTGAATTCCT
>JAJOLB010000026.1:3475-13978 GCA_021129535.1 Minisyncoccota bacterium | reverse complement strand
ATAAATACATTTTTAAGCACCAAGGTTTCCACGCTTCGCTCGCAATGACGAACGATGATATAATTACATTATGATATCTACTCTTATACAATTACATAAAACACTATTTTTATGGATACATAGTTTTACCTTAAACTATCCAGAATATCACCATATTACTTATATTATTGCTGAAAAGTTTGATATCTATATTGTTATCGTCGCCTTTATGGTCTTAGTCTTTTTCATCTATCAATCAATAGAACATACCTCTTGGAAACATTTCAATTTTCTGATAAAAGAGGGTTTTCGTATTGTAACCGCTGTTGGTGTTTCCTGGGGAGCAAGTTATATTATAAAACAAATTACTCATTTACCAAGACCTTATCTACGTTTCCCCGATGAGGTAACACGTTTGTTTGACTATGGTGGATTTGACTCATTTCCATCAGGTCATGCTACATTGTTAATGGCTTTTGGGGTTATGATTTTCCTACACCATAAACATATTGGATGGATATTTATTATTCTAGCAGTGCTGGTTTCATTGGCTCGTGTTGCTGCTGGTATCCATTTCCCTATTGATATTATTATTGGATGGATTATAGGTGGTGGATTGTCATTGTTAATTTACAATAAAATGAAATTTAAATAAAATACTTTTATAGGGTATTTTTTTATGTATCTTTTCATGAAATAAGGTATGATACCATTAGTATGGAATATTTTTTTTATATTTTCTTATTTATAACACTTTATTTTCAAATATTTTTGTTAATAAGTTTTTTCGAAAATAAGGAAGAAAAAATTGAAAAACCACTAGAGGATTCTGATTATCTATCCGTAACTATTATGGTCCCTTGCTATAATGAGGAGTCAACCGTCGAGCGAACTATCAAATCGTTGCAGGAGCTTGATTATCCAATAGATAAATTGAACATTATGATTATCGATGATGGCTCAATTGATAATACATGGAATGTTGTTCAGCAGTTTCGCGATGATTCTCGGATTATTTTAATGCAAAAAGAAAATGAAGGTTCAAAATTTGCAGCACTAAATTTTGCATTAGCTCATATTGATACTGAGCTTGTTGGTGTTTTGGATGCTGATTCCTGGGTTTCAAAAAACGCACTTGTTGAATATATGTATTTTTTTAGAGACAAGGAGGTTATGGCAACCATTCCATCAATGGTGATTGGGGAACCAAATGGTATATTGCAAAAATCCCAAAAGGCAGAATATGACCTAGGTCTCTTTGCGCGAAAGGCATTCTCCAATATCAATGCTATTTATATTACACCAGGTCCATTTTCTGTATTTAGAAAGTATGTTTTTGATACTCTCGGACCTTATAAGGAGGCACATCACACAGAAGACGCGGAGATTGCCTTGCGTATGCAAAAACATCATTACAAAATTGCATATAGTGAAAAATCAGTGGTCTATACTGTTCCACCCAACAAGGTAAAGCCATTGATTAAGCAGCGTGTCAGATGGGTGTACGGGTTCATAAGAAATGTTATTGATTACAAAGGGCTCTTTTTTAAAAAAGAATACAAGGAACTCGGTACTATTATTTTACCCATCGGAGTGTTTAGAGTTTTTATTACTGTTATTTTGTTTCCTCTTTCGATGTGGTTAATTCTTGTGCCTCTTTTAAAATTTTTACGAAAAATTTTAGTTGTTGGATATAACCCAAGTTTCTTTGGATCCTTTGATTGGTTCTTTGTTGGAGCAAGTCAAATTCAAATTTTCACTATCATTGGTTTTTTTATGACAATATTTACTATTTGGATTGGACGTGAGCTTATTTTTGATAGACGTAAATTTACTATTGATATTGTCTATATGCTTGTTGTGTATACTTTTATTGCACCAATTTGGTTGATAAAGGCCTCGTGGAATGCTCTGCGTTCTAAAAAAGAATCTTGGAGATAGTTAAAATACCACTTACTACAAATGGTGTTTTTTATTTGAGTTTTATACTAAAAGTATTAGACTGTGTGTATGAATAAAAGTAGAAAAAAATATATTATTGTATTTATTATAACCATAAGTATTTTTATTGCCGTGTTTTCACTTGTAGATTTCCTAGATGCAAAAAAACGTCAAAATATATCACAATTACAAGATAGAATTACTGTTGATTTAATTGCTAATGAAACACAGTTTGATTTATTGAAAAATGCACCATGCAAGGCGATCAACGAGGCAATCTTATCACGTCAGTTAGGCGAATTAGGGAAAAAACTTGCCTATGCCGAGGAAACTCAGGGTGTGCGTAACCAATCTGTTGTTGATTTAAAAAAATATTATTCGCTCTTGCAGGTAAAAGATTATCTTCTTTCCCAGGAGGTTTCAGAAAAATGTGACATTCAAATAGAATCAATTATTTATTTTTACGAACAAGAGTGTAATGATTGTATAAAACAAGGTTATGTACTATCAGAGTTGAAAAAAAAATACCCATGGTTACGAATTTATTCGTTTGATAGGAATTTGGATTTCTCTATTGTTGAAACATTTGCAGGTCTCTATGACATTTCAGAAACAGCACCAATAATTATTATTAATGAGAAAAAATATTCAGGATTTAAAACAGTTGAAGAAATAGAAGAATATATACCTGAACTTATCGAGAAAAAGATACACGAAGAAAGAGTTAAGGGTGGGGAAGAGTCTATTCAAAAAAAATATCCATCTGCTGATATAGTGTTTGTATCACATACTGATCAAGAATACTCATATAGAGTTTTTGAAGAAAACGAACAGGATGTTGAGTATTTAGATATAGATTTAACGTATGATGAAGCAGAAGATAATTTTTCATTTTCTTCAGAAAAGCTAGGAAAGCAAGAGTAAAAAAACTACCTATTTAGGTAGTTTTTTATTATCATGAGCCATCTGTCGGGTTCGAACCGACGACCTATGGTTTACAAAACCATTGCTCTACCAACTGAGCTAAGATGGCAAAAATAACCGAGGTTATTTTTTCATTTCAGAAATAAATTCTGAAACTTCTTTTTCCTCTTCTCGTATGAGAAGTTTTTTACGAATATTTTTTTTAGTCTTTTTAAGCAAAATTTCTTTATGTTTATGAAGACCCCAAAATATTTTTTTGATTCTTGAAAGAATACCTAATATTTGTTTTTTAATGAAAAAAACAATAAATAGAAACCTTTTCTCAAATCTGACACTATCGATAATACATGATTTCCTTAGAGAATGCAATCTTTCTTTTCTAAGTTTTTTTACATTTCCTAGGTAAAGAAAGGTTAATGCAATCAGTGATACTAAGAATATTATTTCAAATAACATCGTATATTAGATAGCGTATCGGACAAATTCTGTAACCTCAATTCGTTCACCAATCTTTAATGTTGCTTCTTCTAAAAGTTTTCCGATTGTTGTTTCAGGATCTTTTACAAAACCTTGCTCTACAAGATCAGAAATTGATTCTGGCATCATTGCTGCGATATGCATTGCGATATCGTTTGCAAGAGCTATAAAATCTTCGTTACGTGCAACATAATCAGTTTCACATCCAAGATTTACCAAAACACCAATAGTGTTATTTGGGTGAATGTATGATTGCACAATTCCAGCTCCTAAATCTCTGTCTGCTTTTTTAGCGGCTGCCTTTGCTGAGAGACCTCGAATGAGCTCACGCGCCGTATCCATGTCACCAGAAGCTTCTGTTAATGCTTGTTTACATTTCATTATAGAAACACCTGTTTCTTCTCGTAATGCCTTAATGTCATTCATTGAAATATCCATAATTATTTTAGAGCATCAACAATTTTCTTTGTGAAAAGAGATATTGATGAAATATTAGTATCGTTTGCAACGATAGGGTAATTAATAATTGAAACGTCACAGTCCGTGTTCGCAAGGGCGATAACAGGAATATTCATTTGAATTGCCTCGTCTACGGCAATGTATTCCTTTTTAGGGTCGACAACAAATAATGCAGCAGGTAATTTACTCATGTTTTTGATACCTCCAAATTTTCTTTCAAGTTTTTCCATTTCACGTACAAGCATTAAACGTTCTTTTTTGTTTGCAGCGATAAGCTCACCTTTTTCATTTTGATCTGCCAGCATAAGAAGTCGGTCAACACGACCTTTTAATTCTCGTCTGTTTGTTAGTGTTCCGCCTAACCATCGTTCTGTTACGAATGGCATATCAATAAGCTCTGCCTGAGTTCGAACAATATTTTTTGCTTCAGGTTTTGTTCCTACAAATAACACTTGAAGTCCCTTTGATTTCAGATCAGCAAGATGTGTCAGTGCGTTTGTTAATTGCGATTCTGTTTTTTCAAGGTCAACAATGTCCTTTTTCTTTCGAGATTCAAAAATGAATCCTTTTGTTGATGGATGACGTCGTGATTTTAAGTATCCAACGTGTGCTCCTGCTTCGAACATTTCTGTTACCAAAGCTTCGTTTATTTTTGCCATAGCAAATATTTTTTAATTAAATAAAACCTGCACAATAGTTCTGATTAACCATCGTTTAATCTCGCATTCGACTGCGAGGGAATAGAATATATTCCACAAGTTTCTACAAGAGTCACTATATCAAAAAAGATTGATTTTACAAGCTATAATCCTTTTTAATAATTTGAATTATCATAGTTTTAGCGTAGTATAGAATATATATGAAACAATCACAGTTATTCACAAAAACACGAAAAGAAGCACCACGAGATGAAGAATCAAAAAATGCACAATTATTAATTCGTGCAGGGTTTATTCATAAAGAAATGGCAGGAGTTTATGATTTATTACCACTAGGAATGAAGGTTATAGAGAAGATTAAAAATATTGTACGTGAAGAAATGAACGCTGTTGGAGGACATGAATTTATTATGTCCTCGTTGCAGTCAAAAGACACGTGGACTGACACCAATCGTTGGGATGATGACATTGTTGATGTATGGTTTAAATCAAAATTACATGCAGGCGGCGAGATTGGTTTTGGTTGGTCACACGAGGAGCCAATTACAAATATGATGAAAAATCATATTTCATCGTATAAAGATTTACCTGTGTACGTTTATCAATTCCAGACAAAAATGCGTAATGAATTACGTGCAAAATCCGGAATTATGCGAGGGCGAGAATTTTTAATGAAAGATATGTATTCATTTTCAATAGATGAAAAACAACATGAGGATTTTTATCAAAAAACCATCCAGGCATATAATCGTTGCTATAACAGGTTTGGGATAGGTGACGATACCTTTGTGACCTTTGCAGATGGTGGAGCGTTTACAGAGTTTTCACATGAATTTCAAACGATTACTGAGGCTGGTGAAGACGAGATTTATATAAATCGTGAAAAAAATATTGCAATTAATGAAGAGGTTTATAATCCCAAAACATTAAAATCACTTGGCGTTACAGAGGTTGAGCTAGAAAAGGTAAAAACAGCAGAGGTTGGAAATATTTTTAATTTTGGAACAAAAAAATGTGAAGAAATGAAACTTTATTTTAATAATAAAGACGGAAAACCAACACCTGTATTTCTAGGTTCATATGGAATCGGAATTACACGTGTTATGGGTGTTATTGCTGAGAAAATGTCTGATGAAAATGGACTTGTTTGGCCAGAGTCTATTGCGCCATTCAAGGTTCATTTACTGACCTTTGGTAAAAATGAAAATGTATTTCGTGAGGCTGAAAATTTGTATCATGATTTAAAAAATGCAGGAATCGAGGTTTTGTTTGATGACCGCGATATGGGTCCAGGGCAAAAAATGAATGATGCAGATTTAATTGGTATTCCATATCGAATGGTAGTTTCTGAGCGTGCTGCCGAACATGGAGGTGTAGAGGTAAAAAAACGAAATAGCAGTGACGTTGAATATATTTCTGCTGATAGAGTTATTTCTTATCTACAAGAGGGCGGAGAAAATAAATAAAATTTATTATGAATAATCTTTTAACAAAACTATATACAAAATTTTCAAATGACATTGGAATAGATTTAGGGACAGCAAATACTCTTGTTTATGTAAAAGGAAAAGGAGTCATTATTAATGAACCTTCTGTTGTTGCATTGAATACAAAATCAGACCGTGTTGTGGCTGTTGGTGCAGAGGCTCGTGAAATGCTTGGGCGAAACCCTGATCATATCCGTGTAGTTAGACCTTTGGTTGATGGTGTTATTTCTGATTTTGATGTGACCGAGGAGATGTTGGCGTATCTTATTGGAAAGGTGGAAAAATTATCTCCAAAATTCTTTAAACCTCGCGTTGTTGTTGGTGTTCCGTCAGGAATTACGAATGTAGAACAAAGAGCTGTTTATGATGCTGCACATAATGCAGGTGCACGTGAGGTCTACATTATAGAGGAGCCTATGGCAGCAGCAGTAGGATTAGACTTGCCTGTACGTGCCCCTGTTGGGTCTATGGTTATTGATATTGGTGGTGGGACGGCTGATGTTGCGGTAATTTCTCTTTCTGGTGTTGTTCAATCAAAAAATTTAAAGGTTGCAGGGGATAAATTAAATACCGATATCGTAAATCATTTACGTGATGAATATAAAATTTTGGTTGGTGAAAAAACAGCCGAAGAGGTAAAGATAAGGGTTGGAGCCATAGATGAATATGAAATTTTAGAATCAGAGGTTCGCGGACGAGATATGTTAACAGGTTTACCGCGACAAATTAGCGTAACGCATTATGATATATATATGGCGATCAAAGACTCTATTGATGTCCTTGTTGATGGAGTAAAAGAAGTTTTAGAAAAAACACCACCAGAGGTTGTGTCAGATGTTATGCAGAATGGTATTTATCTTGTTGGTGGTGGCGCTGAAATTCGAGGGCTTGATAAGCTTCTATCCAGAGAACTGGATATTCCTGTTATTGTTGGTGTTGATCCACTATATTCTGTGGTATTAGGTACAGGAAAAATTTTAGATGACATAGAAGGGTATAGACAAATTTTGATGCATGAGGATGATGAGGTTCCATTGCTGTAATTAATAAAATCAAACATGAGATTAAGTGAAAGAAAATTAAAAAAGAGAAAGCGAAATACTTATTTTATAATAAGTACCTTTCTTCTTCTCTTAATCTTTACACCATTTTATTCCTACATAGATGTCTTGGAAAAACCATTTATCAGCGCGTATACTAATACTGCTGAGCTGAAAAAGGATTCAAAAAACCTCTTTCATACATGGTTTTCAAAAACAAAAATTTTAGAAGAAAATAGTGAACTGGAAAAACGCATAGCAATTTTAGAAGTTGACGCAATGCGAACAGAGTATTTAGAATCAGTTTTAGAAAAGAGTAATATTTTACATACCATTGATTCTAAAATTATTTCTACATCTATTTTGCGTAAAAATAATTCTGGAATAATTACTGTTTTAGGCGGCAAAGATTATACTTTTTCAGTAGGTGATTCTGTTATTCATTTTGATGGAACATTGATAGGTAATATTTCAGCTGTTTTTGATGCAACATCTCAAGTTTCATTATTTACAAAAAATAATGTAAAAACATCAGGTATTTTATTTCCTCAGAATGTTTCAATTGAATTGGTTGGAAATGGAAATGCAATGCTTGCGGAGCTTAATCGTGATATTGATGTGAATATAGGTGATATAATATATTCACAAGGGAACACAGGTCATATTATAGGAACCGTTTCAAATGTTGATTTTGATCCACGTGACCCGGTGAAAAAGGTTTATATTTCGCCAATTCAATCTATTTTATCATTACAACAAATAGGTATTAAAAAAACAACTATTGAATAGTTGTTTTTATTTAGTACAATATGTTTATATAAAAAAACTATTAATTAAGATTACTTTTTAGATTTTTATGGGAATGATGATTGGGAATTTCAAATAGTTGATCCTTCATACGAAAGAACTGTTGACTCTTATTCTAGAATTGATCAAGATTATGAAATAATAAGTTGTTATTATTCTCAGGTTTAAATATATAAATTAAAAAGAGATTTTAAAAATCTCTTTTTCTCATTTTGTTTTTAACATGTTTTCTGCAAAATACACATTTCCATACCCTGTTGCCTCTGGGCGAATTAATGAACCACCCCATGCTTGCCCTTTTCCTGTCAGGACACCAGTAAATTCGTTTTGTAGTTTTTTATATTGCCCGAATAGATATCCAATTTCTCGTCCACCAACACCAATGTCACCAGCCGGTACGTCGGTATTTGAACCAATATGACGATGGAGCTCGCTCATGAATGCTTGGCAAAATTTCATAATTTCATTGTTAGATTTTCCCTTTGGGTTGAAGTCTGAACCTCCTTTTCCTCCACCCATTGGCAGTGTGGTCAGGGCATTTTTGAATGTTTGCTCAAATCCTAGAAATTTTTAAATTGATAAATTTACTGATGGATGAAATGTAAAACGGAAATAATATTTTTGATTCCCTAAAATCTTTTACCACTTAATTATACCAAAAACCAAAAAACTCCCATATTGACATATGTAAAGATAACTTTACATAGTAAAAAAACCTCATTATTTAGTGTTATGGTGATATACTATACCTATGAAAAAGAAAAACTATTCAAAAGATTCCATTGCATTACATAGAAAACATAATGGAAAGATCGAAATAAAACTAAAAACACCTATCAGGACCAAAGACGACTTATCGACCGTTTATTCTCCTGGTGTATCTGGACCTTGTTTGGAAATTAAAAAAAATCCAAAAAAATATAGAGATTTAGTTTCAGCAGGGAAGACTGTTGCTGTCATCTCCGATGGTTCAGCTGTTTTAGGTTTAGGAAATCTCGGGGCACTTGCCGCAATGCCTGTTATGGAAGGGAAATCAGCATTATTTAAACGTTTTGCGGGAATCGATTCTATTCCTATTGTATTAGATACCCAAGATACCGAGGAGATTATTCAAACGATTAAAAATATTGCACCATCATTTGGTGGAATAAATTTAGAGGATTTTTCAGCACCACGATGTTTTGAGATAGAGGAACGATTAAAGGCAGAATTAGATATTCCTGTTTTTCACGACGATCAACATGGAACAGCAATTGTGGTTTTGGCAGGTCTTATTAATGCATTAAAAATTGTTAATAAGAAAAAGGGCAGTATAAAAGTTGTTGTAAACGGCGTTGGTGCGGCTGGTGTTGCCATCACAAAATTATTGCATTTGTATGGAGTAAAAAATATTACCCTTGTGGATTCGCAGGGAATTGTCTGCAATGAACGAACAGGATTAAATGCCACAAAGAAAAAATTGATTGAACGTGAAGCACAGCAAAATATCTGTGGTTCATTATTAGACGCACTGCATAATGCAGATGTTTTTGTTGGTGTATCTGTTGCAGATATTCTAGGAAAGAATGAGATTAATAATATGAATTCTGATCCAATTATTTTTGCTTTGGCAAATCCAAGTCCAGAAATTGATCCAATTTTTGCAAAGAAACTAGGTGTAAAAATCCTTGCCACAGGACGCTCTGATTATCCAAACCAGATTAACAATGTTTTGGTATTTCCTGGAATTTTCAAGGGAGTATTTGAAGGAAATAAAAAACAAATTACCGACGCGATGAAGTTACGCGCGGCAAAGGCACTCGCCGACATGGTTAAAAAACCAACAGTAAACAAAATTATCCCAGGACCCTTTGAAAAGGGAATTGCTGATAGCATTGCAAATGCAGTAAAAAATTCTAAATAAAAATGATTTTCCTCTATCATTTTTAAATGAGAGAGCTCTTTTTCTTGTAATAGGTATCTTTTTTGTTAATATATATATATGAAAAAATTATTTACAAACATTATTAAATCAACAATAATTGTAACTGTAATATCATTTACGGGTTTTTTTGCTCAAACAATATTTGCAGCTAATTTCACAACACCATTTACAACAGAATCAAATTATACCAAAGACACAGAAATTGAAGTGTCTGGTGGTTTAGGAAAATTAGGAAAGAGCCCAATCGTTAGTAAGGCCATTTACAAGAATGTTGCGGTTAATGGATGGAATTCTGGAGCTGTGAGTGCAGATTCTTTTGTTGGAGATGGTGAGATAACTATGGAAATACAAGGCGACGGGGATAGAATGTTTGGATTTTCTACTGCGAGCGTTAATGATCATTATAATACAATAAACTATGTTATACATCTAAGTGCTGGGGGGACTGTTTATATATTTGAAAATGGAGCCCATAAAATGACAATAGCTTCAAGCTGTGTTGATGGAGATATTTTAACTGTCAGGAGGACGGGAACACAAATCACGTACCTTCATAATGGGTCTCTGCTTTACACATCACTTACTCCTATTTCAAACAGTGCTCCATTATTTGCAGATATTTCAATGTATACAGGGAATGCAAGTGGAACTATTCAAATTAAAAATGCAAAAATGAATGATGAATTTATTGAATGGACAAATGTTTCTGCAAATGCAACGGTAGTAGAAACAACAGCAAGTGGTGCTGAATATCCTATTGGAACATTTAGTATAACAAAAACAGCAGGAAACAACGCTGCAGCAAT
>JAJOLB010000026.1:0-3465 GCA_021129535.1 Minisyncoccota bacterium | reverse complement strand
GATAAATGCAAATATATCAAGTTTTCCAAGTGTAGCTAATTCTATTTTTGTAAAAACGTTTATGACAGGAGACGGAACACAGGAAGTTGAAGTAGATGAGATAATAATAACTTACGAAACAAACTCCATACCAACAGACATATTTATTGATGGAATATCAACTGATAACGTAGATGAAAATACAGCAATAGGAACACAGTTGGCTGCACTAACAACAACAGATTTGGATGTTGTTGATACCCACACATATAGTTTAGTTTCAGGAATCGGAGATGAAGATAATTCTAATTTTACTATTTCTGGTGCTAACTTAAACCTTGATTTTATTCCAGATTTTGAAAACCCGACTGATTTAGGAGATACAGCAGGGAATAATACTTATTCAATCAGAATTCAAACTGATGATGGGAATGGAGGAGTTTTTCAGAAAGAATTCATTGTTAATATAAATGATGTATCTGAGAATTTTGGTAAATCAGGTAAAATACGTTCTGCTAAATCAGGAAAAAAAGTTTGTAAAGATTCAAAAGCTACAAACTTTAACAACGTAGGACAACACGATCAATCATTATGTATCTACAAAGAAGAAGAAAATAAAACTGAAGAAGTTGCAACAAACATTGAAGAAGTAAAATTAGGGGAAGGAGTAAAATGTCCAGCTTCACAATCACTAACTCAAAATTTAAAAGCAGGGGATAGAAATGGAAGATTTTCAACTTGAGAAAAAGGAAATATTTCTGAAGTAAAAATACTGCAAGCACATATGAATAGACTGGGATTTAATGCAGGAGATATAGACGGAATTTTAGGACCAATTACAGACGGAGCTATTAAAAGAATGCAAAAGTTTTTAGGAACAGATCAAGATGGATTGGTGGGCCCGCTGACTAGAAACCTCATAAATTCTTCGTGCGACGGAACAACAGGAGAAGCTGATGGAGATGATAGAGCAATAATAAAAAATTCTGTCAGAGAAAGTGATACTTTAATAGCCCAAGAAAAATTGGTAAAAATAGTTTCTCAGATACAAAAACAAATAGATGTACTATTGCAAAAACAAAAAGAACTAGAAGGTATTATTAAAAATCTCCTATAGAAATATTTAATGTATTTTAAAATAAAAAACTCGCATTGCGAGTTTTTTATTTAGTTATGAAAGTATATGGTATAATGTCGTCAATAATTTAAAATAAATACTATGAGTAAAGGAGCATCAATAATTTCGTTTAAAGACGTATCATACGAACATGCAGAAAATCAACCGATTTTGATTGAGACTAGTTTTGCTATTCGTCGGGGGGCAAAGTTTACCTTGATGGGAAAAAATGGAGCGGGAAAATCTACACTGTTTGGCTTGATTACAGGAAAATATGAAGAGACAGAAGGTTTTATAAATATTTTACCAAATACTTCTATTGCAGTTTCTAGACAGGTTATTCCTCGGGACGAGTTGGATTTAACGGTTAGAGAATTTTTCCAAAATTTGTTTAAAGAAAAAATATATGCAATTGACCCAATGATTGACGAAGTTTTAGATATTGTAAATTTGTCTCCGCCGGCCGAAATTTCTGCAGAATTTAAAGAGAGAATAATTGGAAGTTTTTCTGGAGGTCAACAGGCACGACTTTTATTGGCTTCAGCATTGATACAAAAACCGCAAGTTTTACTACTTGACGAACCTACAAATAATTTGGATACAGAAGGAATAAACCATCTAACCGATTTTTTAAAAAAATATAATAAAACGGTCATTGTTATTTCACATGATGCTGATTTTTTGAATGCTTTTACGGAAGGAGTTTTGTATTTGAATTCACAAAATAGGCAAGTGGAAAAGTATGATGGAAATTATCATGATGTTGTTGCGGAAATTGAACGACAAGTAGCAAAAGAAAAAAGAAAAAATGCACAAGCAGAAAAAGAAATTCAAGCAAATAAAGACAAGGCAAATTTTTTCGCACATAAAGGAGGACGGCTACGAGCAGTGGCAAAAAAAATGAGGGAAAAAGTAGAAGACTACGAAGAAAATAAAATTGATGTCAGGCAGGAAGATAAAACAATTCGAGATTTTACTATTGGAGTTCCGGATTCTGTACCTTTGGAAGTTTTGAAACTTTCTAAATATACAGTTTTTGTTGACCACAAACCAAAGGATGTAAAATGTGATATTGCTTTGAAGCGTGGTGACCATTTGCACATAATAGGACCAAATGGAATTGGAAAAACAACACTGCTGGAAACTTTTGCCCGTGGAGATTCTGACGGAGAAGAAGTAGCAAAAGGTGTAAAAGTAGGATATTATCGACAAGATTTTTCAAACCTTGATTTTGAAAAAACCCCCAGAGAAATATTATTTTCAGTTATGGAAAAGGCAGAAGAGCAACAAATGCGTTCATTAGCGGCAGGATTTTTAATAGATAAAGATATTATAAATACAAAAATTGGATTGTTGTCAGAAGGGCAAAAAGGACTGGTGGCATTTGCTAGACTCGCACTGATGAATCCTGGATTATTGATTTTAGATGAACCTACAAATCATATAAATTTTCGGCATATTCCAGTGATTGCAAAAGCACTTGCAGAATATAAAGGAGCAATGATTTTAGTTTCCCATGTTCCTGATTTTGTAGAGAAAGTGGGGGTTAAAGAAGTTTTGGATTTAGGAAAAGGTTTATAAAAAAAAATATTAAAACTTTTAATCTAAATTATGAATAACATTAAAATAATAAATTTTGAAAATGTTTCCTTTGCAGAAAAAGAAACTTTTAGTATAAGAAATTCTGTAAGAGCAGTTATTTTCGATGATGAAAATAATATAGGTATAATGAAAATCAAGGGAGGTGTTTTTTATAAAGTACCCGGTGGTGGAATAGAAAAAGGTGAAAGTAGGGAAGATGCTTTAAAAAGAGAATGTATGGAAGAGGCTGGAGTTAATATAGAGATTATTGCTAAGTTGGGAAAGGTTATTGAAGTAAAGAAAGTTCATAAAAAGGTTCAAAATTCGTATTGCTATATTGCAAAAGTTATTGGAAAAAAAGGCAGTCAAAGTTTAACAGAAAGTGAAGTAAGAGACGGGTATGAAGTGGAATGAATGAAATTAGATAAAGCTATTTTAAAAGTAAAAAAAGGTGGTTATGTTTTTCCTCACGGAAAATATGTTTATGGCAGAGAAAATACTATTTTACAATGGGCTGGTGAATGATCTGGTAAAAAATAAAATTGCCTATTTTTAGTTATTTGTTATAATTCTTTTTGTTATTTAATGAATAGTATTGCGTCTATGCCAGTAAAATAATAGCATGGTTATTGCTTCGGTTTACCGAACGATAATTAAAATATGGTGGCTATGCCAGTAAAATAATAGCATGGTTATTGCTTCGGTTTACCGAACGATAATTAAAATATGGTGGCTATGCCAGTAAAATAATAGCATGGTTATTGCTTCGGTTTACCGAACGATAATTA
>JAJOLB010000020.1 GCA_021129535.1 Minisyncoccota bacterium | reverse complement strand
ATTATAGAATTTTTTCTGAGAAGACGTAGTTTAAGTATACTGACTCACTCTCTATCTCTGATTATGAGAATTGCAATAAACACCTAAAGTTCGAATCCCACATGGGTTCGGCTTTTTTGTTAAAATGAGTAAACAAAAAACCCTTATAAATAAGGGTTTCGGGTCACACCGATACTATGGAATCTTGGCGGTACCTTTTGGACGATTTACAAAACTGGCGGAGAAGACAGGATTCGAACCTGCGGTACATTGCTGTACACATCGTTTCCAACGATGCGCTTTAAACCACTCAGCCACTTCTCCAATACACATAGAGTATCTATTTATAAAAAAAATACAATAAAAAAACATCAGAAAGATGTTTTTTTATATTCAAATTACCTATCGTTGTAAAATATGAAATAAATTTCTATTTTTAACACAACTCCGCATAAGTAAAATATGTAAACAAAAAATATTCTTTAGAATATTTTTTGTTTATTATTTTTCTAACCTTGTCGTTTAGACACACGTCTTTTAACAATTGAATGATTAGAATATTTTTTAGCACGTCGGGTTTTAACTCCGTAGGCTTGTTTACCTTGCCGAGTTTTTGGACCACGTCGTAATCCAATACCTTGTTTACCTTCTCCACCTCCATGAGGGTGATCAACAGGGTTCATCGCAGAACCACGAACGGTTGGTCGAATACCTCGCCATCGTGAACGTCCAGCCTTTCCTCCTTTGATCAATTTATGGTCAGAGTTTGAAACCTCTCCGATTGATGCCCAACATGTGTCTGGCACCTTTCGTACTTCCCCTGAAGGAAGTTTAATGTTTGTTGTTCCACCATCATGAGCCGTTACCTGTGCATATGAACCAGCTGAACGAACCATTTTTGAACCTCCTTTTAGTTTCAATTCAATATTGTAAATGAATGTTCCTACAGGAATTTTTACCAATGGTAATCGATTTCCTGGTTTTAATGGTGCATTTTCAGAAACCATAAATGTATCTCCTACTTTTACACCTTTTGGCATTACGACATATCGTCGTTCACCATCAGCATAAACTACAAGTGAGATAAATGCTGTTCGGTTTGGATCGTACTCAACTGTTTCGATTTTAGCTGGAATATCAAACTTATTGTACAAAAAGTCAATTTGTCGATACCGTCGCTTGTTACCACCACCTTTATGGCGTGTAGTAATTCGTCCCTGGTTGTTACGTCCCATACTTCGTTTTCCACCTTTCGTAAGTTTTTTATGTGGTTTAGACACGGTCAACTCCTTGTAATCAAGGGTAACCATATTACGTCGTGAAGGTGACGTTGGTTTGTATGTTTTCATAATTTAATATTAACGGTATATATCGGCTACCGTGACCATAATTAATGTTAAATGATGGTATTAAACAAGCTCGATAGTATCTCCCTTTTTAAGGAAAACCATTGCTTTTTTAGTACCTGATTGATGAGCTTTTCGCCCTCGCTTTGTAACCTTTCGTGATTTTGCAGAAATAATGTTTACCTTTTTAGGTGTAACCTTGTATTTTGCAACGATTGCCCGTTTCACTTGGATTTTATTTGCACGCGTAGCAACATCAAATGTATACACGTTATTTTCTGAAATCATTGCTGCTTTTTCAGTAATCCTAGGTTGAACAATAACCCAAGATAGATCCTCTTTTACAACAACATCTTTGTCTGCCTTTTTAGCAGAATCTTTTTTAAACAATGCCATACTTATTTATTAGTTAGTTTTGTTTGTAAAAATTCGACAGTTTTTTCAGGGTTTGAAATTACAAGATATCGGAAATTCATAACGTCAATAACGTTTAAATTTTTAACATCGTACAAAGTTACATGAGCAAAGTTTTTTACTCCATTTTTTAACTCATCACTAACATCAGGTGATGTCATGAAAATGTTATTATGTTTTTTGGTGTTGATTGTTTCGAAACCTGCAACATTTTCAAAACCTGCAAGGGTTTCTTTCATGTCTTTAGTTTTTCCTGAAACTTTGTCAAAACCATCAACAAATAAAATTTGACCGTCTCGCAATTTTTGTGACAATGCCACAAATAATGCCTTTGTTCGCATTTTTTTGTTAATTTTTTTGTCGTAATTTCGTTCATTACGTGGTCCAAAGGTGATTCCTCCACCAGCCCATAATGGAGACCGTTTTGACCCGTGTCGAGCCTGTCCAGTTCCTTTTTGTCGCCATGGTTTTCGTCCTCCTCCGCGTACTTCTGATCGGTCTTTGGTATGTGCAGTATTGGTACGTGCGTTTGAACGCATGCTTTCAAATACTTGATGCACCAGGTCAGCGTTCCAATTCAAACCAAAGATATTTTCTGGTAAATCAACCGTAGACGATTCTTTACCTTTATGATTATATACTTTTGTTTTCATATTAACGTGAGATTATTTCAAGCATAGTTCCACGTTTCCCTGGAAGTGCTCCTTTTACCAATAATTGATTGTTTTTCATATCAACAGCAATAATTTCTAAATTCTTTACTGATATACGATCTGAACCCATTCGACCTGCCATTCGAGTTCCTTTAAAAACTCGTTGTGGACCTGTTGCACCAATTGACCCAGGTTTTCTGGTATCGTGTCGGTGTCCATGTGAAGTAGGAGCTCCCTTGAATCCGTGTCGTTTAACACCTCCTTGGAATCCCTTACCTTTTGAAGTTCCTGATACCACAACGATATCACCAACCTCGAAGGTATCGGCATTTAATACATCACCTACTTTAAGGTCAGATGTTTCTTCGCCTTTCAATCGAAACTCTTTTACGAATCGGAAATTTCCTTTTCCGTCAAAGTGTCCTAATTGAGCTTTTGCAATGTTTTTCTCTTTCCGTTCCCCTGATGCAATTTGAATAGAATTATATCCATCTGTATCAACTGTTTTTACCTGAGTAACCACAGATTTTGGAACAGAAACAATTGTTGCAGGTACCACGACACCATCCTCCTGAAAGAATTGTGTCATGTTTACCTTTGTTCCTAGAATAAATTTCATAGTTTATTATATATGTTCATACGCATGTAAGTATGAAGAACTAACATGCGCATTGGAACATCTAATTGGTTAATGGCGAACCATCAACGTTAGTTATATCAATCAGAAAATAAATTTATTTATTTTCTGATTGATGATTATTAATTTGGTTCTTGTTCTTAAAAACAAGTTCTTACATCATCTTTACGTCGATATCGACACCAGATGGTAAGTTCATATTTGTTAACGCTTCAATAACTTTAGGAGATGGATTAATAATATCAATCAATCGTTTATGAACACGTGTTTCAAACTGTTCCCGAGCGTCTTTATATACAAATGAAGCTCTGTTCACAGTATATTTTTTTATCTCAGTTGGAAGAGGTACTGGACCTCGTGTTTCTGCCTCGAATTTTGATGCAGTATCCATGATCTGTTTAACAGATCGGTCTAGGATTTTGCTTTCATAGGCACGAACACGAATTCGCAATACTGCTCCTTCTTTTTTGGCTGCCATAGTGGCGCATTATCACTCGAGCCGAAGCTTAAGCAATAATTTTAGATACAACACCAGCTCCAACAGTTCGTCCTCCTTCTCGAACAGCGAATCGTTGGTTGTCATTTAGAGCAACTGGTACTTGTAGTTTAACTTTCAAAGTAATAGTGTCTCCTGGCATCACCATTTCTGTTCCAGCTGGTAATTCAATTTCACCTGTAACGTCAGTCGTTCGGATGTAGAATTGTGGTTTGTAACCCTTAAAGAATGGAGTATGTCGTCCACCTTCTTCTTTTTTAAGAACGTAGATTTCAGCCTCAAATTCTGTATGTGGCGTAATTGTTCCCTTTGCAGCGAGTACTTGTCCACGAGTAATATCGTCTTTTTTAAGACCTCGTAGTAAGATTCCAGCATTATCTCCAGCCATACCTTCTTGTAGTTGCTTATTAAACATTTCTACACCAGTAACGGTTGAAACGGTTGTATCTTTGATACCAACGATTTCAATTTCTTCTCCTACCTTTACGATTCCTTGTTCAATTTTTCCTGTTACAACAGTTCCACGACCTTCAATAGAGAAGATGTCTTCAACTGGCATTAGGAAAGGTTTATCAAGTTCTCGAACTGGATCTGGGAAATAAGTATCCATAGCGTCAACTAATTCTAATACTTTTTTAACCCATTCGTCATCAGCAGATGTAGCTTCTAAAGCTTTTAATGCTGATCCCATAATAACTGGTGCGTTGTCTCCATCAAATTCATATTTTGATAGTAAGTCTCGCATTTCCATTTCTACAAGTTCTAGCATTTCTTCTTCCCCGTCCATCATGTCCACCTTGTTGATGAAAACGATTAGTTGTGGAACTCCAACTTGTTTAGCCAATAGCACGTGTTCTCGTGTTTGTGGCATTGGACCATCAGTCGCAGCAACCACGATAATAGCACCATCCATTTGGGCAGCACCAGTAATCATGTTTTTAATGTAATCCGCGTGACCTGGCGCATCGATATGTGCGTAGTGTCGTGTGTCTGATTCGTACTCGTTGTGAGAAATTGAAATAGTAATTCCTCGTTCTTTTTCTTCTGGAGCGTTATCAATTCCTGATATGTCTCGCATTTTTACAGTTTTACCTGCAAGGTTTAGTGAGTTCAAAATTGCAGCAGTAAGCGTAGTTTTACCGTGGTCAACGTGACCAATAGTTCCTACGTTTACGTGCACCTTGTCTCGATTAAATTCTTCTGCCATATAATTGGTTTAGTTTAATTTAAGATCTAAGTCTTGGTTAAATACATTCCGCGACGTCTACCCCTTATTTCAAATATTTGTATTTTGCCTTATTCCCTTTTTACAGGAAAGCGCATAAAAGCAATAAATATTTGAAATAAGATTTGGTATGTGTTGCATCTCGCAAGTGGTATTTCAGTTAATAAATGCTCAAATTTGAGCGAATATCGGTTACAACAACACAAGTTATAACAGCTCTTATATTAGTTTTTTTCACATACCTGTCAATAGTTTTTAATGTTAAAACTGTTATAAACAAAGGCTTTTAGAGACATTTTTAGATGTCCTTTATATAGGACATCATTTAAAAAATAATGTTTCCCTATCACCTTTTAAATATCAACTAAAATGCCTTTAAAGGACATTTTAAAGATGCTTTCAAATATCTGACTGTCACTATTCAGCTTAAAAGTTATCCACAATAAAAGAAACTCTTGCTGCGATAATTATTTGTTATTTTATTTGCATGGAAATAATTGCATTACATTCTTGATAAAAAATAAAAAAACAACTATTCAGTTGTTTTTCCGTTAAAGTGGTCTTGTTCATGATTTGCCTCAGCAATATCTTTTGTTTCGTGAATAATTCCATCGCGATGTTCTGCTGGCCCATAAACCGTATATAATTTCATTTCTGTATCACCTGTATTTGTAACATTGTGTTCTGCTCCTGCTGGAATAACAACAGCATCATCATCAGCAACAACTGTTTCCACACCATCAATAAAGACTATTCCTGTTCCTGATTCAATACGAATAAATTGGTCGTGATTTTCGTGTACCTCACGACCTATATCTTGACCTGATTTCAATGACATAACTACCAGTTGCGAGTATTTCCCTGTATAGAGAACTTTTCTAAAATTATTATTTTTTAGAGTTTAATTCTCTATATTTTTTATATATCCCTTTTTCATATATTAAAAATATAGCACTTTTTATCATTAAAATATAGATATTACAATGAATACAAAATAAAAACTGAGTTTAAAGCTCAGTTAAAATTTCTGCATCAGCACCATTAGGTGTAATTAATATCGTATGCTCAACATGTGCAGACCATGCACCATCCCGCGTTGTAACCGTATACATGTCATCCCAGAAATCTACATTTGATGTTCCTAGATTAAACATAGGTTCAATAGCTATAACCATTCCCGCCTTTAACTTTGCCCCTGTTCCAGGCTTTCCATAATTTGGAATATAGGGATCCTCGTGTATTTTTACGCCAACACCATGCCCTGATAATTCACGCACATTTCCATATTTTTTATTATTAAATGATTCAATGGCGTGACCAATGTCTCCAACCGTATTACCAACGCGCGCTGCATCAATTCCGCGTGCCAAAGCCTCACGTGTATCATAGACCAATTGTTTTTTCTCGACTGAAACATCACCAACCATAACCGTTCGCGCTGAATCAGTGAAAAGACCCTTGTATTTAACACCCAAATCAATAGAAACTAAATCCCCTGATTTAATAATAATTTCATCAGTTGGAATACCATGAACAATAACCTCGTTAATAGACACACAAAGGCTCGCTGGATATTTTGGATAGGTAAAATCTGGTTGATAATCCAAAAATGCTGGTATCGCGTCAGCTGCACGAACAAGTCGGTCAGCCTCGTTATTCAATTCCATTGCGGTCATTCCTGGTTGTATAAACTTTTCCAATTTATTTAAAATCTCTGCGTGGATTTTTCCCGCCTGCCGCAGAATATCGATTTGTTCTGCTGTTTTTATAATAATTGCCATATATCTATCATACGTATTTATCAAAAATAAAAAAGACCTTGAAGTCTTTTATGATATGATAGTTCCTTCAAATTTTTCTCCATTCAAATAATTTTCCAAATTCTCAATTGATGCACCAAGTATCGCAACAGTAATTCCCTTTTCCTGTGCAATTTTTGATGCAACAGGGTCAAATGGTGCTGACAATCCAGGTGTCCATTCCGACGGTATTAATTTTCTATATTCTTCCCACGACAAGGTTTCAAATTTTTCTGCCTCTGAATTATTATTTGGATCTTCACTATATACGTGTGACGTATTAGAAAAATTAATAATACGTGATGCATTTAAATTTTCTGCAATCTCGACAGCATCAGTGTCAGATGAGCATCCAGGTTCCCATGCACCAACAACAATCAGCGGTTTTTCAATTCCCATAATATCAACTGGTTTTAATACAATATTTTCGTGTACATCTAAATCGGAAAAACTACGTATAACAAGCTCGCAATTTAAATGAATTGTTTTAATACCAATCCAATCTAAATCTAAATCATTCACATTATTAAACTCACGTGCTGCATTTTGATAATGACGACAATATTTTCCGCCACCAATAACCAAAGCAACCTGATAATTTTGATCTATCAGTGTTTTCATCATTTCCTTTAATTGTTTTAGAAATGAAATATCAATAGAGTCAGGAATCAGGAGTGATCCGCCCATTGCGATTACGATTGTATTTTTGAATGTTTTTGCCATAGTAGTTTGAATTTTTAAATTAGTAGTTAAGTTTCTCTATTATCTCCTTGAACACGCCATCTACCGATTGTTCCCCATTGATGTCTATAACATTATAATTATTATTTTCTCTAAAATGTTCAACAACAGGAATAACGTTATCCTTGTACCATGATATTCTATTTTCAATAATTTCAGGTTTTTTATCGTCTGCTCTACCACGTGCAATCATTCGCCTACGAACTTCGTCATCTGAAACCTCAATGTTAATAATCTTGATGCCTTCAAGTTTATAATATTGAACTGCTGAATCAAACATGTTTGCCTGACTCATAGTTCGTGGAAATCCATCTAAAATAAGCATCTTTTCAGGAGTCAATTTATTTACCAATTCATCAACCAATAACCATCCTGTAATAAAATCAGGGGCAAGCTCACCACGACCTAAAATATCGCTCATCTGCTTGCTTGTGTAGCCGTCACGTTCTACGAAAGATCTAAAATGTGTACCAGAGTCATAATGAATCATGTGGGTTTCTGGATAATGTTCTTTAATATATTCCTTTAAAAAGGTAATCTGTGTTCCTTTTCCAGAACCAGAACTTCCTATAAATACAAATGTGTCTTTTTTCATGCCTAGGGAAGTATACCAGAAAGATGTCAGCAAGACAAAATAGAGTATGAAAATCCATTATTAACAAATATATGAGATTCCTGGTCAAGCCATATTAAGATTTTTCTAAATAAAAAAGAGTTCAATACTCTCTTTTTATATCTATTCATAAGATTCAGGCTCTGGCTCACCAGATGCATCAGCAGCGTCTGTGGCGTCATCAATATCATCCTTTTCTGGTTCGCTAATTTTTACATTAACACGAGATTGGCTCTTCATTCCACATACACGAACAAGTGTTCGCATAGCCTTTGCTGTTGCGCCTTGTCGCCCAATTACTTGCCCCATGTCTTCTGGGTTCACCTCCAAGGTAAGTAATACACCCATTTCATCAATAGTTTTAACGACTTTTACATCATCTGGATTATCTACAAGTCCTTTTACAATATAGTCTAGATAGTCTTGTGGTTCAATCATTTTATTCTTTAAGCTTAATTATTATAACACAGTTAAAGTGTTGTAATATAGTATACCAAATTTTAGAAAATTAAGAAAAGAAAAAAATTAGAAATTTTTTAATTCACCACGCCATGCAAAAGATAACATACATTCATTATATAAAACTATTTATCATCTACAAGCTTTTTAACCTCTTTCTTTAGCTCTTCTTTTTTCTTATAAAAAAATGACTCAATAATATCTAACCAATCATCAATAATATCAATAACCTTGTCAGAATAGAAATTAATAAAATCTATAATTTTTTTTCCAATACGCTTGCTGTCATGTAGCCCCTTTTTAATATCAAAATTAACATCTTTTTTTCTATTTGTTTCTTTTTTACTTAACTCTGTTGGAAATATCCTTTTTAAAATTAACACAGCTACAAAAACGTACATAACCCCAAACAAAAAACGAGAAATGAAACCTAAGACACCTGCAAGAACATGAAAAGGCATACCTAAAATAAGACCTATTCCAACCGATGCAATATCAATAGCCACAAGTATTTTAACCCAATCAATCCATGTTTTATTTTTTAATTCTTTTATCCAGTTCATGGCGATAGTATAGCAAAATACGTGTTTTTTGCACTAAAAAAAGCCTATTCGGCCTTTTTTATTTTCTTGAACGGTACCTCTAAAAATCGTAGATATGCTTCTGCTGATTTTTTATCTGTTGCTGTCGTAACAACCGTAACAGATAATCCAAAAATTTTATGTAGCTCCTCGTCACCAGTTTCAGGGAAAATAGTATGATCCTTGATTCCGATAGTAAAGTTCCCCATTTCATCAATTGATTTTGTCTCAAGTCCTCGAAAATCTTTTGTTCGTGGAAGAGCGATGTTTATCAATTTATCGAAAAATGAACGCATTTGTTCACCTCGCAATGTAATAGCCTGTCCAATTTTATCACCTTCACGAATTTTGAATCCAGCAATTGATGTTTTTGCCATTTTAATTACTGGCATTTGCCCTGTAATTTTTGCTAACTGCTCAGCAATAAAGTCATTTGCAAAACGGTCTTTTTTCTGACGAGATCCAGTTCCAACATTTACCACAATCTTTTCAATTCGTGGTGTATCCATAATATTGTCTAAACCTAATTCATCTTTTAAAGATTCGAAAACCTTTACTTGTTTTTCTGCTAGTGATTTCATATTATTTCAATTCTGTTCCTGATGCTTTTGCAACACGAACCTTGTTACCTTTGTCGTCGACCTTGAATCCTAGCCGAGAACCTTTTTTAGCTTTCTCGTCATAGAACATTACATTTGAAGCATCAACAGGAAATTCCATGTCAACCATAGCCTTTTTACCTGTTGCGTCACTTGTAATTTTTTTCTTGATGTTAATTCCTTCTACCAAAACCTTGTTTTCATTTTTGAAAATCTGTAAAACTTTTCCTTGTTTATTTTTGTCTTTTCGTGAGCCAGAGCTCACAATAACATTGTCTCCTTTTTTGATTTTCATAATATTATAGAACTTCTGGTGCTAATGAGATGATTTTTTGATACCCTCTCTCTGCTAATTCTCGTGGAATTGGTCCAAAGATACGAGCTCCTTTTGGCTCTCCCTTTGCATCAATGATAACAACGGCATTGTCATCAAAACGGATATAAGATCCGTCTTTACGTCGGTACTCCTTTGCTTGGCGTACAACGACCGCTCGTACTACGTCTTTTTTCTTGACGAGTTTACGAGGTTCTGCTGATTTGATAGACAGTACTACTAGGTCACCTAAACGAGCATATCGCCGCTTAGAACCACCTAGTATTTTAAATACTCGTCCAGTTTTACCACCAGTATTGTCTGTAATTTTTACATTTGTTCCTACTTGGATCATAATAATTTACATTTTACGTTGTTTAATAATATGTTGCGCTATTTAGAGGCAACGATGAAACTCTTTTTCTTTGAAATAGGCTTTGTTTCAGTAATCTCTACCTTGTCACCAATTTTATATTGGTTTTGTTCATCATGCGCGTGATATTTTTTGTTAATGGTGTAGAATTTTTTATATTTTGGATGTTTAACATAACGTCCAACCTCTACCACAACTGTTTTATCCATCGCATCTGATACTACGGTTCCTCGTAGTGTTTTTTTGATTTTATTTTCTGTAGTCATAATTTAAATACGATTGATTATTAATGAATATCTTCTGCACTTACAATCTTTACCTTTACAGGCATTTTTGTTCCAGCTTTTCGTAAGGCTTCACGTGCTACTTTCTCAGTTACATTACCAACCTCGAACATAATTCGTCCTGGTAAGACCTCAAAACAGAATCCTTGTGGGTCTCCCTTACCCTTACCCATACCTACCTCAGCAGCCTTTCGTGTGATTGGTCGGTCCGGAAAAATTCGAATCCAATATTTACCAAATTTACCAACCTCTCGAGTAAGAACCTTACGAGCTGCTTCAATTTGATTTGATGTTACACGTGCGCTTGACATGGCTCTTAAACCAAAAGAACCATTTTGAACTTTCGTTCCACGTACAGCGATACGAATTTTCTTTGGATTTCTTCTGGCTGTTTGCCATTTTCTAAATTTTACTTTTTTTGGAAATAACATAATATTTATCGATTATTCTGTTTGTTTTCCAAAGAGTCTCCTTTGTAAATCCAAACCTTAATACCAATAACACCATACGGTAAATTGGCACGGTACATTACATAATCAATGTCCCCTCGAATAAACTGCAATGGAATACCTCCACGTTTTACTTCTTCACGTCGAGCCATTTCATTTCCTCCAAGTCGCCCCGCAAGAACAATCTTTGCTCCTTTAACGCTCTTGTCATACATGATTTTATCCAACATTTGTTTTGAAACACGTCGGAATGGTAAACGTCGTTCTAGCCCTTCTGCTACTTGTTGCGCCACAATCATGGCATCAGCATCAGGGTTTTTAACCTCAATAATATCGATTGAGAAGTCAGGTGCAACAGTAATGTTTTTTCGTTTCATCTCTTTGATAACAGCCTTTGTTAAAATTGCTGTACCATCCCCTGATTTACCAATGATAAATCCAGGTCGTGATGTACGAATAATAATTTTTGTTGATTTCTGGTCTCGTTCAAATTCAATTGAAGAAACATATTTTCCTTTTAATTTCTTTTCGAGGAATTCTCTAATCAAAATATCATTTTTTAGAAAATCACGATACTTTTGACCGGTGGCAAACCATCGTGATCGCCAATCTCGTAATGTAACGAGCCTATGTGCATATGGGTGTACTATTTTTGACATAATTATTTAGTATCTTTTTTAACCCCTAATGTAAGGTTAATGTTAGACGTTCGTTTGTTAATTCGTTTCGCTACACCTCGAGCCCGCGGTCGGTAACGTTTTAATGTAACCCCTTTATCAACGCTGATTTCTGAAATAATCAAATCATCAGTTTTAACTTTGAAGTTATTTTCTGCATTTGCAACAGCAGAGCTAATCATTTTTGTGATAACTTCTGTTGCGCGTTTTGGCAGGTAGTTCAGTTCCAAAAGAGCTTGTGAAACTTTTTTACCTCTTACCAAATCGGCTACCAATCGCACCTTTCGTGGTGACTGGCGATAATTTTTTAAACTTGCTTTCATAATAATATTTTATTAAACAGTTCGTGCAGCTTTTGCTGCGTCAATTTCTTGCTGTTTTGCCTTTTGGTCTAGCTCTTTCTGCATCTTTCCTCCATGGCGATAGAAAGTACGTGTTGGAGAAAATTCTCCTAGTCGATGTCCAATCATATCTTCTGATACCAGAACATCAATGTGTTTTCGTCCGTTATGGACACCAAATGTAAATCCAACCATTTCTGGTGAAATCACACAGGCTCGTGACCAAGTTTTGATGCTTGGTGTTTCCATTGGGTCTTTCCCTGCGATTTTTTTCAAAACGCGAGGGTCAAGGTATGGACCTTTTTTAAGTGATCGTGTCATTGTTATTTATTCCTTAATATTAATAGACTCATAAGTCTAACTATTCAGGGTACTTACATGGTTTTTCACATGTTTGTATTTAAAAGTTGATAATTATGAATCCTTTTAACAGGAATTCATTGCTCTCTATACTACTTTTATAGCGAAAAAGGTCAAGCAAACAAAGTATTATATATATGTATATAAGTAAAAAACACTACATGAGTATTTCTATTATTTCCTGTGCATATTTCTGATCAATAAATCCTGGACTCATCGCAATACAAACCACATCAGCACATTTCCAAGCCTGTGCAATAATTTTTACCTTTGACTCCAAGTCAGTAAAATCCCCTTCTGGACCAAAGATATCAATGTCGAGACTGAGAATATAAGGGTTTTTAGGTTTTTTAAATTCTTTAAAATCAATTGATTTTGTATATCTATGTATGTTTTTAATTAATAACGGAGATTGCTTTGTGAGCTCGCAATCACAAATCCCACTGTTATCATTAGCTTGAAAAAGGGAATCTAGGGTGTCTTTTTGGAGACTCTGGATTCCCGCCTTCGTGGGAATGACAACGTTGGACATAAAATCAAAAAAATCTGAAATACGTGTTTGTTTTATGTAATTAGTAGTATTTCTTAGATCCAGTGACTTAGGACTTTCAAAAGGGTAGATAGCGTCATCTGCATGTGCGTCAATATGTACGACATCGAAACTTTTTCCTCTTATCTCTGCATATTCTAAAAAAGGCTGAATAATTTTATTATGATTATCAAATAAATAGATTAATTTACTATTTTTTTCTAAAACTTGAGATTTTTCTAATCCTAAATACTCACCATAATCATCTGAATGAACAGGTTTTTTTGATTGAGTAAAATCAAATTCTATTACTCTTTGAAAGTCAGGATTATAAATTGAAATATTGTTTTTATAAAGAAAACTTATTCTTTCTTTTAAATCACTATGCCAATAATGAGATTGTTTCACGCCTTGCAATGATAAACTATAATATTTCTTCCATAACTCTTCAATTTTCCAGAGAACTTTTTCATTCATAAAATGAATTTTAACAGTTTTCTAAAATTTCCCAACAACACAAGAATAAAAGAGTGAATTTATAGTCTCTACACCTTTGTTGTTATTGTATTTTTAAAGAAATAACTCTATATTTTATGCAAAAAAATCACCTATTCGGTGATTTTAATCGTCATACAAAAATAATTTAAGATAGAAATTCTTTACTCCAATAAAACAGAAACAAAAACTTTTGTTTCGTCCTATGGCCCATATCACGTATTCAATTGAGATACACGATATCAGGTCTTGACCGAACGTAACGCTGTGTTCGATGCGCGGATACATATTTAGCGATGTAAGTATCATTATCATATACTCGTAGAAGTACAATCAACCAATTCCTACTCAAGTTTACAGCAATATCTTAAAAAGTTATCCTGCTCTTCCTGGTAGTTATATCTATTAGAATTGATCCACGACCAGCTTCCGCTAGCCGTGCCTTGTTACGACTTAGTCCCTGTCACCAAGTTTACCTTAGGCCACATAAATGCAGACTTCGGGCACCCCCGGCTCCCTTGACTTGACGGGCGGTGAGTACAAGACTTGAGAACGTATTCACCGCGGTATAGCTGACCCGCGATTACTAGCGATTCCTACTTCATGAGGGCGAGTTGCAGCCCCCAATCCGAACTGAGGATAGGTTTGAAGGATTGGCTCAGCATTACTGCGTCGCGACCCGTTGTCCTACCCATTGTATCACGTGTGTAGCCCAAGGCATCAAGGGTCATGCTGACCTGGCGTCATCCTCTCCTTCCTCCCCCCTTTCTGGTTACTAAATATTAATAATACTCAGAAAGGGGGCAGTCTCGCGTGACATATAAAACACACGACGAGGGTTTCGTTCGTTACCCCACTTAAGGGAACAATTCAAACCACGAACTGACGACGGCCATGCAACACCTGTTTTAGCACAATATCCCTTATATATTTCTATTGTAGGGCATGACTAAAATGTCTAGCCTTGGTGAGGTTCTTCGTTTATCGTCGAATTAAACCACATGATCCACCGCTTGTGCAAGTCCCCGTCTATTCCTTTGAGTTTTAAGCTTGCGCTCGTACTTCCCAGGCGCTTGATTTAACGCGTTAGCTACGCCTCACAGAGGGTCGATACTCCATAAAGCTAATCAAGATCGTTTAGGCC
>JAJOLB010000038.1 GCA_021129535.1 Minisyncoccota bacterium | reverse complement strand
AAAAAGTTTTTAAAAAACAGAAATAATCTGTTTTTTCTTTTTCTCAAAAAATCGTTATAATTGAACCATGAAACAAAAACTACCAACAAGATGGAATTTATCAGATTTGGGTTCAAAAATTAATGACCCAAAATTTTTGAAGGAACGAGAATTACACGAGCGAGCCATTAAAAAATTCGCTAAAAAATGGAAAAAAGACCAATCATATTTAACAGATATGGATTCTTTGAAAAAGGCTTTGGACCAGAGCGAAGCCATGGGCGACCTGCCAGATACCGAGGGAATGTATTTATTTCTCATGCGACAAGTTGATACAGGAAATTCAAAGCTTGCAGCAGCAGAGAAAAAATATACAGAATGGGCACAAAATTTATCAAACGAAATTCGATTTTTTGGAATATCTCTTGGTAAAATTGATACAAAACTTCAAAAGAAAATTTTAAAGGACGAACGATTTTCAGCATATAAGAATCATTTAAAAGGAATTTTTGAAACAGCAAAATTTGATTTATCTGAGAAGGAGGAAAAAATCCTCTCGCTAAAATCTGGTGTTTCTGCAGGGAACTGGGCATCAATGATGGAAGAAAAATTTGCACATGAAACACGTGATGTTCTGACTATGGGAAAGGGTGGAGCACGACCTAAAAAAACGGTTTCATTCACAGAATTATTTGGCTTGATGCAGGCAACATGTTCACGTGTGCGAAAATCTGCCGCATTGGCAGTACAAGACGTTCTAGAAAAAAATGCCTTTTTCGTTGAAAAGGAATTTAATTCTATTCTAGAAAATAAAAAAATAAACGACGAGTTGCGTGGATTCGAGCGACCAGACCAAGCAAGAATTTTATCAGATGATATTTCATTTGAAATTGTTGATACTTTGTCAGAAGTAGTAGAATCACATTTTAAATTTTCACGAGATTTCTATTCGTTAAAGGCAAAATTAATGAAAAAGGACAAGCTGGATTACTATGAACGTTCGGCACCATTTGGGAAAAGTAAAAAAGAATATTCATACACAGAAGCTTTTGATTTAGTAGAAAAATCAATGGAAAAAATTGACCCAGAGTTCGCTGAAATTCACAGAGATATGTGTGAAAATGGACGTGTTGATGTTATGCCAAAATCTGGAAAACGTGGTGGAGCATTTTGTATGTATCATGGAAAAAATGAACCTGTTTATATTATGTTGAACCATACAGGAAAAACACGTGACGTTTCAACGCTTGCTCATGAAATGGGTCACGCCATTCACGGAACATTGGCAAAACGTGAAAATAATACCAATTACGGAACACCAATGTTTATGGCAGAAATCGCATCAACATTCTGCGAGGAATACGTATTTGATGAAATTGTAGATCAAGCAAGTGACAAGGAAAAATTGAATCTGTATATGCAAAAAATGTCTGACTCTATTGCAACCATTCATCGACAAATTGCAGGGTACTTATTCGAGCGTGATGTTCACAAAGCATTCCGTGAAAAAGGATATTTATCAAATAATGAAATTGGAGATATTTTTGAAAAAAATATGAAATCATATATGGGTCCAAAAGTTCTGCAAAACTATGGAGCAAAAAATTGGTGGATGTATTGGTCACATTTCAGATCACCATTTTATGTGTATTCATATTCATCAGGTTTATTGATTGCAAATGGAATGCGTGCAATATTACGCGAAAAACCAGAACAATGGGAAAAGGTGAAGGAGTTTTTCTATACAGGGGAATCACTATCACCAGAACAAGTTTTCAATAAAATGGGAATTGATATTACTGATCCATTTTTCTGGGAGGCTGGATTATCTGAGTTAACGCAGTTAATGAAAGAAACAAAAAAACTTGCAAAGAAGTTAGGGAAGATTTAAATCTCAAAATAAAAAACAATACCTTTCAGTATTGTTTTTTTAGTTGATTTTGTCTGCATGTTGCGGATATTTCTCTCGTAACATTTCTTTGTCGTTTTCACTTAATCCACCCAAATACAAACCTCCTCCAATCGTATTCGGCAGTACCAGATGCTCTGCTGATGTTAATCCATTCAAATCCAAATTTCCTTTTATCTCTGAAATACTTCCATTAAGGAATTTTTTGGCAGTCTCTAAGTCATCTATTTGTATTGTAATTCCTGGAATTTTTGCATAGATATCGAACTCTTCTATACTTGTTTCCATTGATATTTTTGGTGATTCACATTTAATAATGAATGATTCTGATGTGGAATCTGGATCATAGTCCTCTAAGGCTACAAGTCCTGTATTCAGTAAGATATGTTTTTCAGGGACATGAATGTTTTTTGTTTCTGATTCATTGATTCCAGAAATAGGGTAGTTTCGCGTTGGGTCAATTTCATTTTGGTGTAAATTCCCTAGTAGCTCAAGTGTATCTTCATAGTATGGATCATTACTTGAAAGATATTCATCATTATTTTTCTTCATTTGCTCAATTAAACCTGTTTTTCGGTTGTATTCAATAGTGATGAGTGGTGTATCATTTTCCAGCTTGTTCGTCTCTGGATTTATTTTAGGAACATTTCTGATTGATAGAATATCAATTTGATTTCTCTTTATTTTATTAATATATGAATCTGATGTTCCAACACAGTGATTCATGTATTCTGACTCTTCTTCTAGGTGAGGCATATTCAATAATCTAGCAATGTAATATTTACCTGACTTTGATTGTGACAGAGCTTCAAAAGGGTTAAATGACTCATCGTTGTCAATTTCTGCACGTGCTTTTTTCATTTCTGCGATCTTCATGATTGTTTTTTGTTCATGTATTTCAAATAATCGAGAAATGGAACCTTTGTCTTTTTTAATAAATTTTGGTGTTTCAAGGATCGCATCAACAAAGACATTCTCGTCTAGGTTTTCATTGTTTTGAAAATGTCGCGCGAGCTTTAGCTTCAGAATTTCTTGTTCTGTTTCAGAGTATGAATCAAGCTGTGATGATATTCGTGAATCAATATTTTTAAAAGATTTAGATATTTGTGATTCTATGTTCGGTTGCAAGTCAATTGATTTTTCTATTATTTTTATATAGAGATTTTTTATTCTTAAAAGGTTTTTCTGCTTGAAAACTTCTTTTTGTTTATTTGATATTTCTTGTCTATTATCTCTGAGTTCTTTTTCCAGGAAATCAACATTATACTCACCCATACTATCTGTTCGTAGTTGGCGGAATCCATAACGTTTTTTTAGAACTTCATTGAGGTCTTTGTTCCAGCCATGAAAATTTATTTTTTCATACCCTGTTTCTTCTGCCTTTTGTAATAGTTTTGATACTTCAGAAAAAAGATTAATATCCCCATTATTTTCTGCAGCCATATATTTTATATATGCTACCTTTTCCTCGAAATCTTCACAGGCAATATATCCGGCTATTTTTTGAGATTCATTAATGACAATTGTATTTAATGGATGACCATTTTGAAGTGTATCCACGACATTATCAAGTGACATCTCTATAATTTCACGAGAAACAACATTTTCAGTTCCAAGTGTTATTTGTTTTACTCTTTCTATTTCAAAATCAGCAAGCTTTAAGGGTTGATTTCCCTCTATTGCTTTCTTTTCTATCTCTTGCTTGATGATTTCATTATCTGGTTGATTTTTCATGTTTTTATTATACATGTGATTTTTAGGTTTTGCAAAAAAAGATGATATATTTTATAAACTTTAAAAAATAATAAGAATATAATAAAAACATTATGAATAAAAAAATACTTATTTGAAAAAATGGAAAATTTTGACGGAAGTAAATTAAAAAACCAATCAAGGAACCTTAAGGTGAAACTTGGAAATTTAAAAATGAAAAGAGCTAAACTAGAAAAAACAGTCATTCATCTGAATCCAATGGAAAATGAAATAGCAGATTACAAACTTGAAATTTTTGCAGAAAAATCAGGAATAATAAACTGTAATACACACGGATTTTCTGGGGAGTTTGAAAAAATGAATTTGAAAGGTTGGGGTTACAGTTATTATAATTTTGAATCTAATGGAATGATGCCTAAGACATTAATGGTTTGCCCTCCAAATTCAGAACGTGAAGGAGTATTGAAATCTAAATCAGAATTAGTGCGCTATAATTCAAAATTACCTTTGGTTGTATATTCTGCACCAGAATATGATATTAAATATCGAGTTTGGTCAGCGAAATAATTTTATTGAAAAGGGCATTAAAAAGCTCTTTTTTGCATTATTTAAGATAATTTGTATAGTTAAGAAAAGATAATAACAATTTAAAATAAAATTATGAAAAAAAATTTAATAATCTTAATTGCAGGATTACCGGGAGTAGGAAAAACATCAATTGCAGACAAGATTGCAGATTTCTACTCTGTAAATGGAGCTAATCCGTTGAGAATCGATATCGATGATATTAAAAGGGAAGTTGTCCCTATGGATCAATTATCAAGTGGAATTGATTCTGATGAGGTGAGAGGATCTTACTATAAACTTGCAACAAAAAGAGCTTCTGAAAGTTTAAATGGAAACTTTGACGTTATAATTATGGAAGAGGTTTTCCATAAAAAGCACTTGCGAAAAGATATAGAAACAGTCGCCTCAAGTTCCGGTTTTGAGGTTTTATGGATTCATGTAACATGTCCATATGAAACAGTGGAGAGTAGGTTGCTTGAAAAAAACCGAGCAATCAGTGGTCATATTTTGGACACAAGTACTGCATTGCGAATGAACCTTGAGTTTGCAGAAATGTTCGAGGATTTCAATAATAATTTTATTGAAATTAAAAATACTAAAAAAATATTTATTACTAAGAAAATGTTTCTTTAGCTGTAAATTATAAAAAACAAAAACCTATCATTTTTTGATAGGTTTTTTTAATTCAAATAATTTTGACTTAATTGTAGTTCAAGAATATTTTTTTGGTCCATTGTTAAATCATTTTGAATTTCAATAGCAATATTTTCTGTGATAATAGATTGTTTCGCAAGTTTTGAAATTTTTGAAACTAAATCTGTGACGTCTTTTGCGATTAAATTAATATGTAATTTTTCTGAAAGTTTTTTTGCTGCGTCAGTATTTAAAACAGAAACACGCCAATTAATATGTTCAATTACTTTTTCTGTGTCATTAATTGTAATATTTTCAGAATCTATTAAATCATAATTTGTAAGTTTCCATGTATGACGAATGAGTCCGAGCATTCCAACCTTTTCCAAAACATCTGCGTCATGGACAATTTGTGCCTCGATTGATTCTGGTTTTTTTGTCCCTTCATGTGAAGCAACACATTCTGCAATTTTAGATTTGTCAGCGGGGGAGATATTAATGCTTTCTAATATTTCTACAATTATTTTTTTATTATTTTCGTAATTATAATCGTCTCCGCTTGGTAGAGCGGTGTCGTGTAGCCAAGCGCTCGCCTCTACAATATCCGAACGGCAATCAATTTTTTCTGATAAATATTTGGCAATTTTCACTGCACGAAAAAGGTGTTGGTTTCCATGAGATTTTCCATCAAAAGCTTGTTTATGGTCAATTTCTATTCCAAGCTCTTTTATTTCTTTTAATTTTTCTACTGAAATCATAAATTTATAATATCATAAATAATACATACTCAATAAGAATATTTATTCATAAATTTGTTTTATTAAAAATAATTTGTATAGTTAAGAAAAACAATTAAAATATAAATATATGAAAACATCTAAAAAACTTTTAAAATATTTGAAAGATGATGAATACTATATTAACTACTTCCCTTATATGTTATCGTTTAAAATCCCGATGGATAATATATTTTTTAAAAATCTGAATTAACTTGGTATGATCGAAATAGTTTAACCTTTGAGCAAGATATTCAAATATTGTTTAAAAAAATAAGACAAAGATAATTGTCTTTTTTATTTACTCTAAAAATGTACAATAGAAATATGAATATCGTAGGAAAATTACAATCAGTATTATCTGAAATAGTATTGGAATTAGGAATAGAAAATAAAAAAACTATTCACCTTGCACCTCAGGGCACTCTCTCTGCCTCCGCCATTCACCTTGAACATCCAAATGATATTTCTCACGGTGATTTTTCAACAAACATTGCTATGACTTTGTCGAAAGAGCTTGGAAAAAACCCACGAGAAATTGCAGACATTATTGTAGAAAAACTTTCTGCAAAAAAATTAACAGAAATTGCGGAAAATGGAGTTTCTGTTGCTGGTCCAGGATTTATTAATATTAAACTATCATCAGAATTTTTTGAAAATTCATTAAAAAATATTTTAGAATTTGGAATGGAATATGGAAATTTAAATATTTGGACAGGTAAAAATATTTTGGTTGAACATTCATCGCCAAACCTTTTCAAGCCCTTTCACATTGGACACATGATGAACAACACGGTTGGGGAATCAATTGCACGATTATGTTATTTGTCAGGTGCGAAAACAACGGTAATTTCATATCCATCTGATGTTTCGTTGGGAATTGGAAAGGCTGTTTGGCAGCTGATGGAATTTGGTGTTGAGAAATTGAACGAATTAGAAACCATGCCAGAAAAAATGGCATTTCTGGGAACATGTTATGTTGGTGGAACAAACGCCATGAAGGAGCGTCCAGAGCTGGAAACACGTATCAGGGAAATTACCCAAGACATCTACGAACATCGCGATACAGCAGCGTACGAAGCGTATAAAATTGGGCGAGATTTGAATTTGGAGTATTTTATCACCATGACGGCACGACTAGGTTCTGTATTTGATGGATATATTTTTGAATCCGAGGCAGGAATCTTGGGAAAGGAACTTGTAACAGAAAATACACCAAATATTTATATAGAATCAAATGAGGCGGTGATTTTTGAACCCAATGAGGCTGACCTTGAAAATGATAAATCATTGCATACACGTGTATTTATTAACAAGGACGGAAATCCAACCTACGAAGCAAAGGACACAGGATTATTGAAACTTAAATTTGACCGCTATAATCCAGATTTATCAATCTTTGTAACCGATAGCGAACAAGGTCCTTATTTCAATGTTGTGGGAACGGCTGCTGGAAAAATAAATCCAGACTGGCAGGAAAAAACAAAACATATGACCCACGGACGAATGCAATTCAAGGGTGAGAAAATGTCATCACGATTAGGGAATACGCCAATTGTTTCTGATGTCTTGCAAACCGTAAACGAAGCCGTTTATGATAAATCAGGTGAACGCGAAATGACCGATGAACGTGCTGACATGATTTCAATAGCAGCGATTAAATACACCATTCTGCGAACCCAACCCGGAAAGGCGATTAATTTTGACCCAGAAACATCATTATCATTCGAGGGTGATTCAGGTCCATATTTGCAATATACCTATGCGCGATGTCAGTCAATTCTGCGAAAGGCAACAAAGGCAGGATTTGCATTAAATGCAGAAAAACCTGAGTCATGGCAAACATTGGATTTAGAAAAATATCTGTATCGTTTGCCGTCAGTATTTGAATCTGCATTTTTGAATTACGCACCACAACATGTAACAACCTATGTTACAGAATTGGCACAGCTGTTTAATTCTTGGTATGGGAATTCAAAAATTATTGATGTTGATAATATTGAAACAGGATATAAATTAGCCTTGGTAAAAGCAACCGCGACAGTTATTAAAAAATCTTTGTGGGCTCTTGGTATTGATGCACCAGATGAAATGTAGGAACCTTGTGAAAGGTTTTTACTTTATATTTTTTTAATATTTGCTTTAATGAATGGGAACTAAAACAAATTAATTATGAAAAAATAGATTTTTTATACTAGAAAAATTTCAGAAATTTTCTGACTTTACCAATAATGAGATTGGCTTGAATAATTTTTAATGAGCACAAATATCTTTATATCTTCTTACTGCATTTGGTGTTATGCACTATATAATTTCTTTGACGGTTGAATTTACTTATTTCGTGGCTATATTTTATCCAGTTATTATTGTTATTTTTTATAAATTACTAGATTCTTTTTTGTAAGGAGCAATTAACTCAACAAGTAATCCTGTTTTTAAAAAAATTCATTTCAAAAATCAGAACAAGCTTATCAAAATCGCCAGCACCAGCATTTGGTTAAATACAGAGCACTTATATATTTATATGTAAGTGCGTTTTTTATTGGTATAATGAAAATATGATTTTATTTTTTCAAAACACACTTATTTTTTGGATTATGTGGAGTGTTCTTTTTGTTTTATTTTCTGTCTATATTTTATTTCTCGTAAAAAAACGAAGGCATTATCATTCTCGACCGACCGAATTTACACCGCCGGAAAATATTAATCCCTTATTAGCTGGATATTTGATAGACGGACGATTTCATATTCGCGATTATATTGCTGGTTTTATTTACCTTGTTCAACAGGGAGTTATCGACGTTGATAAACAAAAACCAAAAAAGGCTCGTTTTGATAGTACTGATATTGAATATGCACATGCTTACATTGAAAATATCGCCTTTGATGAAGGTTATGTTAAGAAAGGACTTTCTTTTTATCAGGCAACTTTTCTCTACGGGACATTATTTTTCTTTATAGCTTTTGGTTTAATCTTTTATGTACAACAAATAACCACAGGAACACAAGGTTTTGAATTTCTTAATGGATTGTATATATACCTCTTGTCACTTCCTTTATCTCTGTATCTTGCATATAAAATTATATTTCTTTCAAAGATGAAATTAACAAAAAAGGGATTAAAAGCAAAAAATACCTTAATAGGTTTTAAAAAGTTTTTGAATGTTGCAGAATCTGACAAGTTGGATTATTTTAATCATCCAGAATCAGAACCTGATGTTTTTATGGAATACTTGCCTTATGCAATTGCTCTTGGTGTTGATGAAAATTGGAACTATAAATACGCAGGACTATTGATTAATCCTCCGTCGTGGTATGCGTTAAAATATATTCGATTACCAATTTTACCTGACGGAATGAGAGACATTACTGACCTTATTGATGTAGTGCAAGAGTATAGAGTAGAAAAATGATTAAGAAGAAACAAAAACAGCGGTCGCTTTGCGACCGCTGTTTTCCTTTCTGATATAATAGAATCATGAAAAATATTTTTAAACTCATTTTTACTATCACGATTTTTATTTTTGCACAGAATACTTTTGCCGAAGAGATAAAAAACTATGTCGTCGATATTGAATTGCATACAGATTCATCTATGACCATTACAGAAACTATTGATTATGATTTTGGAAATCTACAAAAACATGGAATTTTTAGATTTATTCCTTTGTATTTCGAGGTTGATGGGCAGAAAAAAATGTATGGATTACAGCAACGAGAATTGCAATTTGAAAATCTATCGGTAAAACGTAATGGAGTCTCCGAAACATATACTAAAAAGGTAAAAGACAAAAATGGAAATTATTTTATCAAAATAGGAAAACCAAATGAAACAATTACAGGGATTCATAGTTATGAAATTAAATATGATGTATTGGGTTCTGTTCGTTATTTTGAAGATTATGATGAGGTATATTGGAATGCTATTGGTTTAGATTGGAAAATTCTCATAAAAAATAGTGAAATAAACATACATAGTAAAGAGATAGAGTTTAAAGATTTTTCCTGTTATACAGGCTATGTCGGGTCTCAAAATCAATGCCAATCTGCAAATAGAAAGTCTAAAAATGCAGTCCAATTTTTAGAAAAAAATTTAAACTCACATCAAGGGTTTACCGTTGCAGCCTCATTCGACAAGGGAGCTATTACTCGAAACGAGTTTTTTGGATTCACAACAAAGGCGCTAATACTAGCAATTGTCGGAATTATTTTAACTATTGGTATTACTCTTACTCGATTTATACGTGGATATCAACGGAAATATTTTGTGCACGACCCTATCCATCCACGTTATACTCCACCAGAAAATTTAGATGCTATTTTTACAGGTTATATTACTGACAAGGTATTACACCCCAGAGATATTTCAGCTGGAATTATTCAATTAGCACGAGATGGATATATTGAAATTGAAAAAATAGAAAATACCTCATTTTTTAGAAGTTCTAGTGATTATTCTCTAACACTTATTAAAGAATTAGTGGAGGTTGAAAATGAATCCTATAAAATTAAAAAATCTATTCTACAATTGTTATTTTCAAAAACACAAAATATAGCCTCATTTTTAAATGGAATTTCATCAAACAATAGCATTGGAGAATGCGTTGGTTCACACGTTCTATTAAGCGAAATATCCAAAAGAAACGATAGAACGCAACATTCATTTATAGATACTATTATTAAAAAATATTTTCTGAGTGAGGGTTTATTTGAACAAAGAAGTCAAAAAAATAATGGATATGTTTTAATCCCTTTTGTACTGACTTTTATTACCTTTATCATAGGGAATATTGTTTTTGGATTTATTATGTTTTTTATAACATTTATAAGCATCTTTATGTTGGCAACTATAAATTTACGTTATACAGAAAAGGGTTGGAAAACAAAACATGCCATTGAAGGGTTTAAATTATTTCTAGAAATGACGGAGCGTGACCGCTATGAATTTTTTAATAATCCTGCTGATAATTCACAGGAATTTATGGAATATTTACCCTATGCCATTGCATTAGGTGTAGAGAAAAAATGGGCAAAACAATTTGAATCAATTACTATTCCACAACCTGAATGGTACAAGGGATCAGGCCCATTTGTAGCTGCAGGTTTTGCACATGAAATGTCATCATTTTCAAAATCTGTGACGTCATCAGTTGCAACAAAAACATCCAGCGGTTCAGGTTCTCATGGTGGCGGTAGTTCCGGCGGAGGTTCTGGTGGTGGTGGCGGAGGTTCTTGGTAATAAAAAACATTCATGAATATGAATGTTTTTTTATTTAAAATCAGTTTTTATTCTTTCCCTCCTAAAAGATAATCTTGAAGTTTCTCAAGTTTTTCCCATTTTCCATCTCGTGCTAATTCTGCTTGCTCTGCCCAAGTCTTTGGGTCATGCATCTGAAATCGTTTTCCTGCATTTGTTAAGACTTCCTTTACCTTGCTGGCTGGCGTATTTGCCAATTCAGCCCATGACATAATTCCTGCTGCATTTAAAAGTCCTTCAATTTTTGGTCCGATTCCCTCAATAACTTTTAAATCATCTGGTTTTGATAATGTTGATCCTGCACAATTTGTGCAATCACATTTTTTCTGTAGTAGGTGATGTAATATCATTCCTAGTAAGAAAGCAACAAGAAGCATAATTAAAATTTCTCCTGCTGCATTTCCAAGTGTATAATCTTGGAATATTGGGTATTTAAACATAGTGTATAAATGTAATTAAGGTTAGTAAAATAATTCTACACGTCGATTTTGCAATTGTCCAGAATTAGTTTCGTTTGTTGCCACAGGCTCGCGTTCTCCCATTGATTTGGTTGTTATCATATTTGATGTTAAACCATTTTTAATAAGAATGTTTTTTATAGCATTTGCTCGTCCGAGACCAAGTTTTTCATTATAAGATTCATTCCCTAAAGAGTCCGTATGTCCAGTAATACTTACTGATCGAGATGACGACTCTAGTTGTCTTGCTAGTTTAGCAAGATAGTTAAGTACTTCATTATTAGTAATTTTATTATTTGAATCAAATTCAAAATTTATTACCGTTCGATCAATTTGTTCATTTATAATTGAATCTTGGTTTTTTATTTCAGGCTCGATAGCTATTATTGGTACTTTAACCGCCTGCGTTATTGGCATATCTGCTGTTTTACAGAACCCTTTAATAGGGCACACATAATACCAGGTCGAAATAATACTCCAAAAAACAAAAAATAGAACAACCATATAAATATTTGTGTTATCTTTTTTCATTATATTTTAATTAAATTAGAGCATGCAGTTTAGTCACTACATAATTATACAATATCATAATTATTAATTTATAAAATAGCAATGAGACCTAATCAATACAGGAATTATTAGTCTTTCCGAAAATAGTAATGATATTGAAAAAACTTATGAATTTTTTATTTCAGTTTGGAGTAAAAAATACAGAGAAATTAGATTAAAGAAAAATGGTGACTTAAATTCTACTTCTTTATTTTTTAAAAATAATCAGGAGATTAAGTTTAAAGGGAAAATATTTAAACTTGAAGATACTTCAAACTTAGACCAAACAATATTATCTGCCATTATAATATGGTTAGATAAAAAATAAGATTAAGCCTGCAAGAATATTGCAGACTTTTTATTTACCAAAAAGCAATTTCTGATACAATAAAAGCATGTTAAACAATATTATAATTTCAATTATCATTCAAAAAACCACGTAGCAGCAGGGCATTTTAATGATAGAAATCATAATGTAAGCCCGAAAGGGTTTTATTTTTTACAACAACTATTCACCATGAACAATAATAAAAACAAACAAGAAAATCAGCAGATTGAAAAATCAGCAGTTGCACAATCAGAAGAATCAATTCTGTCTTTTTGGCAAGAAAATAAAATCTTTGAAAAAACTTTAGAAAATAAAACGAATGGTGATTTTGTGTTTTATGATGGACCTCCGTTTGCAACAGGTTTGCCGCATTACGGACACTTGCTGGCTGGAACGATTAAAGATATCATTCCACGATACAAAACAATGCAAGGGTTCCATGTTCCACGAAAATGGGGATGGGATTGTCATGGTTTGCCGATTGAAAACTTGATTGAGCGTGAGCTCGGACTTGCAACCAAAAAAGACATCGAGGATTTAGGAATTGATAAATTTAATACGGCTGCACGAAATTCTGTTCTACGTTACGAGGATGAGTGGAAAAAATATGTTCCACGTTCTGGACGTTTTGTTGATATGGATAATGCCTATATGGCGATGGATGCTGAATACATGGAATCTATTTGGTGGGTTTTCAGCGAGCTGAATAAAAAGGGTTTGACCAAAGAAGGTTTCAAAGCCATGCATTTGTGTCCACGGTGCGAAACAACACTCGCCAATTTCGAGGTAAATCAGGGTTACAAAGACGTCACCGATATTTCAGTAACGGCAAAGTTCGAGTTAAAAGACGAACCAGGAACCTATATGTTGGCGTGGACGACGACACCGTGGACGCTACCAGGGAATGTTGCGTTGGCGGTTGGTGCTGATATTGATTATGTAAAAGTTCTCTCAGATGGTGAAACCTATATTTGTGGAAAGGAGCTTTTAGAAAAGGTTTTCGAAAATAAAGAATTTGAAATTATTTCAGAAATGAAAGGTTCAGATTTAGTAGATCGTGAATACATCGCGCCATTTGATTATTATCAAAATGATCCAGAAATTGAAAATACGAAAAATGGTTGGAAGGTTCTTGCCGCTGATTTTGTAACAACCGAGGACGGAACAGGTATTGTACATATTGCACCAGCCTTTGGAACAGATGATATGCAGTTGGGTGAAATGCACGACCTGCCATTTGTACAGCATGTAGCAAAATCAGGTGCGTTTAAACACGTCTTTGCAGAAACGATTGATGGTGGGGACTTTGCAGGAATGTTGGTAAAGCAAAAAAATGATTTAATGTCGACAGATATCGAGATTATTAAACGACTGGCACATGATGGAAAACTTTTTTCTAAAAAGAAATTGGTGCATAGCTATCCACATTGTTGGCGTTGCGATACGCCATTATTGAACTACGCGACAACATCATGGTATGTGAATGTTCCGCAGATAAAGGATCAGTTGGTTGAATCAAATGAAAAGGTTCATTGGGTTCCAGAACACGTTGGAAAGGGGCGATTTGGAAAATGGCTCGACGGTGCACGGGACTGGGCATTATCACGAAGTCGTTTTTGGGGAACACCATTGCCAGTTTGGTTTAATCCAGAAACCGAGGAAAATGTGATTATAGGTTCATATGATGAATTGTGTTCTTATGCTAAAAAATCAGGGAATAATTATCACGTTGTTCGGCATGGTCAATCTCAATCAAATTTGGATGGTAGCATTAATGCAAAGCTTGGAACAGAAAATGGGTTAACTGATTTGGGACGTGAACAAGCCTTTGGAGAAGTTGCAGAATTACGTGATGCAAAGATTGATATGATTATTGTTTCGCCAATGCAGCGAACGCGTGAGACAGCTGATATTTTAGCAAAGGAACTTGGTCTTAATTCTGATGCTGTTTATGTGGATGAGAGGTTGATTGAATTACAACCTGGGGATGTTTGGGAAGGGAAAAAATGGGATGATTTCCATGTAACCACAAGATCAAAGGGTGGTAATCCATATCTATGCAGATTAGAAAATAACGGAGAATCGTTACAAGATGTTTATAAACGTTCGATGAAATTGATGTTTGAGCTTGAGGAAAAGTATCAGGATAAAAATATTCTGATTATTTCCCATGGAGGTGTTGTACGTATGCTGCAGTTTGGTATGGCTCATCGTGGATTGGAAAAATATGCAGAGGATTTCTTTTATAATTCGCCACTTGTAAAAAATGGAGATGTTTTGAAACTTGATTTTGTACCATTTCCGCATAATGCAGAAATGGAGATTGATATTCATCGACCTTATATTGATGATTTTGAGCTTGTTCAAGATGGTGTGAAATTAGAACGAACCAAAGACGTCTTTGATGTTTGGTTTGATTCAGCATCAATGCCATATGCACAACAACATTATCCATTTGAAAACAAAGAGCAATTTGAAAATCAATTCCCAGCACAATTTATTGCAGAAGGGCTTGACCAAACACGTGGTTGGTTCTACGTAATGACTGTTATTGGAAATGCACTATTTGGTAAAACTCCATTTGAAAATGTTATTGTGAACGGATTAATTTTGGCCGAGGATGGAAAAAAAATGTCCAAATCATTAAAAAATTATCCTGACCCATATATGATGTTTGATACCGTTGGGGCAGATGCATTGCGTTTATATATGATTAATTCGCCAGTAGTGCGTGCCGAGGAATTCGCCTTTGTAGAAAAAGGGGTTCGCGAGGTAGCGTCAAAGGTTATGGGGCGATTACGAAACACAATGTCATTGTATAAAATGTATGCAGGTGATGTAG
>JAJOLB010000005.1 GCA_021129535.1 Minisyncoccota bacterium | reverse complement strand
AGGAGAAGCTGTAAAGAAAAAGGAAAACATCCACAAAATGGCGGATGCGAACAAAGCCTTTGCTCACTTCGCTTGGTAGTCATAGACTACAAAAAAAGAAACACACTCTGTGTTTCTTTTTTATTGATAAAAACATTAAAAAGTCTATACTTTAAACATTATGTGGAAAACGCGAATTATTGCATTAATATTTCTAATGCTAGGAATCTTTTTAGGATCCTATGTTTATAAAACCGAGATGGACGGAACAAATCCATTCAAATTAGGTCTTGATTTACGAGGTGGTTCATACCTTGTCTACAAGGCTGACGTTTCAGATGTAGAAGAGCTTGATGTTAAATCATCTATGGATTCATTACGAGATGTTATTGAGCGACGAATTAACGCGTTCGGTGTAGCAGAACCAAATGTTCAAACAGAAACTCATACACTTGGTGTGGACGGTGACGAGGAGAGACTTGTTATTGAGCTTCCTGGTGTTACGGATCTGGACGAAGCCGTAGAGATGATTGGTCAAACACCATTTCTGGAATTCAAGGTTGAACGTGATGAACAGACACGTGATGCAATTCTTGCAGAAATTGCAAAAGTTCAGGAAAGCATTTCAACTGAGGATGAAAATATTGATTTAGAAAATCTAGACATTGATACTGAATTAATTCAAAAAGACCCATATTATGTGGCTACTGAATTAACAGGAAAATATTTAGAAAAATCAGTACTTCAATTTTCACAGGGAGGTGTACAGAATGGCGGTGGTTTACAGTCGCAACCCATTATAGGATTGAATTTCAATAAAGAAGGTGGAGAATTATTTGAAACTATCACAGGTGAAAATGTTGATAAAACAATTGCTATCTATTTAGATGGAATAATGGTTTCAAACCCTCGTGTAAATCAGGCAATTTCTGGTGGTAGCGCAATTATAGAAGGGAACTTTGACATCAAAGAGGCAAAGGAAATCGTTGGGCGATTAAATTCAGGGGCATTACCAATTCCTATTGAGTTAATTTCAACAAGTACTATTGGACCAACATTGGGACAGGATGCGGTCGACGCTGGTGTGCGTGCTGGAATGATTGGATTACTACTGGTAGCAATTCTATTAATTGTTTGGTATCGATTACCAGGATTGATTGCTGTTGTTGCATTAGGTGTGTATACAGCAATGATGTTATGGGTGTTTAAATTTATTCCAGTAACATTAACTTCAGCTGGAATTGCAGGATTTATTATCTCGATTGGTATTGCAGTTGATGCAAATATTTTAATCTTTGAACGAATGAAAGAGGAGCTCGCTGATGGGCGAAATCTCTATACTGCTATTGATAATGGTTTCAAGCGTGCATGGGCGTCAATTCGTGATGCAAATATTTCATCAATAATTTCAGCGATTATTCTATTCTGGTTTGGTACGGCTTTAATAAAAGGGTTCGCGTTGACCTTTGGTTTGGGAATTATTCTGTCTATGCTGACAGCGGTAACCTTTACGCGTTCAATGTTGTTGTCATTCACTGATAAAGAGAAAAAGAAAAATTCAAAAGTTCTAAGAACATTATTCAAGTCAGGTTTATCAGAAATTACGAAAAATAATAAATAATATTATGAATATCATTAAATATAAAAAAATATTTTTAGGAATTTCTACGGCTTTGGTTTTAATTGCTGTCGCTGTGGTTGGTGCAAAGGGGCTTGATTATGGTGTAGAATTCACTGGTGGTGCGGTGTTAGAAATGTCATATGATGAGCGTCCAAGTATCGAGGAGGCAAAGACTTTATTAGTAGAAAAAGGCTTCGAGGTTGATGTGCAAAATTTTGGAGAAAAATCACTGATTATAAAAACCCAAGACGTCAGCGAGGAAGGGCGAAAATCTCTCACCTCTGCGATGTCATCAATCGGAAATAATCCAGAATTAAAACGATTTAATTCTATTGGTCCATCAGTTGGACGTGAATTACGGACGAAATCACTTTATGCTTTAATATTCGTTTCATTGGGAATTATCTTCTTTGTGGCATATGCATTCCGTTCTGTTTCAAAGCCTGTTTCCTCGTGGAAATATGGACTTGTGGCTGTTATTGCCCTGTTACATGATATTATGATTCCTGTGGGTATTCTGACCCTTCTGGGGACAGAGATAGATACTTTGTATGTTGTTGGACTACTCTCGATTCTCGGGCTGTCGGTAAATGATACTATTGTGGTGTTTGACCGTGTTCGTGAAGAGCTCGCAAAAAATAATGAGACATCGAAAAAAGAAGACTTTGATGATACCGTTGGGTACGCTGTTTCGAAAACGGTCACACGTTCAATTCTGACGTCATTAACGCTGGTTGTTGTGTTGTTGGCATTGTATTATGTTGGACCTGTTGCAACGCAAACATTGGCATTAGTGTTGTTGTTGGGAACTATTGTTGGAACCTATTCATCAATATTTCTAGCATCTCCATTATTAACCTATATGGTTTCAAGTAAGAAAGAAGAAAAAAAGAAAAAGTAATTTTAAAATACTCAAATATGAGTATTTTTTTTATGGAGAAGGTTATGAGAATTAGAAAAAGCTGTACCGTGATTTGAGAAGAGGTACAGCTTTTTGTCAGCAGGGGTAGCGACGCCGGTACTGATATATTTTGGAAGTTTAATTATTAAACTTTTTATTGTATTTTTATATTTAAAATTTCTTAATTATAGTATAACATTTATTTAATAATATGTCTAATTTTTCTAGAACACTATTATTTGTCTATTCAAAGACTTGACCATTATCTAGAATTTGTCAGAATTATATATAAAGTATTAACTTAATCTAAAAAATATGAAAAATATGAAAATTACGCATGTTGTAATGATTATATTAATCATTACAAGTGTATCCTTCACAGGTATTGATAGTTTTTTAAAACGAAAAATTCTTTTTAAGGCAATATTAGATGTGAAAGGTTGGTTTGACGGTAGTGGCAAGATTTATGTTGATTTTAATAAAAATCAAGAAATAGAAAAAATCTTTGTAGAAGGGTTTGTATTTCCTGTTGGAAAAAAGGGATTTCTAGATATTTCAAGATTAAAAAAAGACACATTGAATACCTTATTTGTTTCTGACTCTGTTGATGATATTGTATTAATACAATTGCAAGAAGATTTTTCCCGTTATGGTGGAAAGATTAATGTAATTATTAATATGATAGACAGACAAGAAGAGGAACTAATTTATATTCACAGACATAATGATTCCTACAAAGCCTATTCCGATAGTATTCATCCATTAAGGGAGATTATAGGTTTAGACATTAAACTGAAAAATTCAAAGGTGGAAACCTATCATCTAAAATTAAACAAAAAATAAAACCCTCATCATAGTTACGGTGAGGTATTTTTTTATAAAAATTACATACATGAATCTGTGGATAACTCTCTTGAAAAGTATTGACAGTTTTACATATGATTGTTACTGTTATCTCAGTTTTCCGTTTTGCGGAATTTTTATTTACGGAGTTTTGCAGAGCACATACTGCAGTAATATGACAAACACTAAACACAAAATAAGCAGAATCTATAATTTACTCGTAAAGGTAAGCTATAAATTATTTATTGTAACCTATTCACTTTATATGGTTTTTTTATCTCAGGCATTTGCCTTGCAGGCAGAGGCTCCATTAGGTGCACAGAATTTTAAAGAGGTAGAAACATCTGATTTCTTTTTCGAGGATTTTGTTATTGAAGAATCAATTGACGATAGACCTGAAAAGATTAGAGATTATTTCAATAGACATAATCTACCTCTTGCTGAGCATGCAGAATTATTTGTTGAATCAGCTGATAGATATGACATTGACTGGAAACTTCTCGCTGCCATTGGGTTTATAGAATCTACGGGTGGAAAATTTGCCTGTAAAGGTGGAGGACACAATGCATTTGGTTGGGGTTCATGTTCAATCTATTTTGATTCATATGCAGAATCTATTGACCACATCAGTATGAACCTGGCTGGAGAATATCCAAGCACTGCAAAATATTATGCAGGCAAAGATATTAGAGGAATACTGTGGTCATATAATCCAGACACTATACGTGCTGGATATGGTGACATGGTGATACGGGAAATGGGAATTATTGATTCTATGTAAAAAAATACCATATAGTGAATTTCACTATATGGGTTTTTAATTTAAATTATCCATACATTTCTGAAAGAAAATATTCCCTATCGCCATTAAAGGCTATTTTAATAAGTTCTTTTTCTACATTTCTCGCATCTTCAATTGCCTTTATCTTGTCGTAATCAATGACTTCAATAAATTGAAGATTTTCTTCAAGAATTTTATATCGATTATTTGTTATTGTAGCTATTGTAGAACCGTGTTTGCCAAGAGTTACTTTTTCAAGGCGAGGTCCTTTATAGTGGGCAAATAAATTTAAATCGAAATTACGATTAAAATCATTTATTTTTTTAAATATTTTACCTTTTTGCCAACCATAATATCTATTTTTTCTTTTACTAGATGGGATGATTTTTTGGAAAAATAATTGCATTACTTTTGATGCTTCCATAACATAGATGGTTTTTCAAGGTTAATTAAATTGTTTATTACTCTGATTAAATTATAGACGGCAGACATAGGTCTTGTCAAATATTTTTTCTGATATAATAACGATATGAAAAAACCTTTCAGGAAAAACTACATCGAAGACGATATTATTATGGTCCACAAGCCTATTGGAATTAGCTCATTTGGTTTGATTTCGAGAATGAGAAGAGTCTTGGATACGAGAAAGGTTGGTCATGCTGGGACACTTGACCCGCTGGCACATGGATTGATGATTATTGGTTTTAATAAAGGAACCAAAAAAATGAAAAATTATGTAGGTATGGACAAGGTCTACCTCGCTGAAATTATTATTGGAAAATCTACCATAACAGGCGACCGCGAGGGTGATATTGTAGAGGAAAAAATTCCCTATAAAAATGATATGACTGATAGTAATTTAGACACCGCATTGCAATCGCTTGTAGGTGAAAAATATTATCCAGCACCATTGTACTCAGCCGTAAAAGTTCTGGGAAAGCCCCTGTATAAATATGCACGTGCCGGTGAAACACCGCCATTTATTCCAGAAAAATTAATGAATTTGAAAAAGGCTATTATTCTCGATACCTATAAATCAGGTGATATCTATATTGTAAAAATTCGTGCAGAGGTTGGTTCAGGAACCTATATACGAACATTGGCAGAGGAGTTTGGGAAAAGTCTTGGCTATCCTGCAAGTTTGCAATCATTATATCGTCTGTCTATTGGGAAATATCTCGACAAAGATGCCTTTCGTATGACGGATAAAAAGAGTGGGAAAAAATATGATATAATGAAGGTATATTCGGTAATTAAAAATTTATTTCGAATTCATAAGAAATAGATAATCATTATGCAAATATTTTTTCGAACAAAAAAAACAGAGATAAATGCCCACGACCAGGATTATATGGCTAGGCGTATAGAGGGAATGCAAAAATTTTTTTCCCCGCATGCTCATGCCTATGTTGACCTAGAACGTACACGGGCAAGTCACCGCGGTCATGACTTATATTATGTTGCTATTAAAATAGAGGATGGTCACTATAAATATTTTGCCGAGGAATATCAGAGCGATATTAGAAAGTCATTTGATCATGCCTATGGTGATATTTACAGAATTATCAGAAATGATCGCAGTAAATCGCGTACCATGTTAAAATCAGCAGGACGAGCATTTAAAAAAGTTTTTCAAAAAAGACGTAAATAAATAATATGAAAAAAACATTAATTATTATAGGTATATTTGTTGCGGTAGCCATTCTTGCTGTAAAAATATCAGGAATTCACATTGATCCAAAATGTGTCGATTGTACTCATTTAGAAAAAACACCTGGTGTTGAGATGGATGAAGGTAAGGCACCAGTAAATACTCAAAACAATGAAGAGGTTTTAGAGGTACAAAAAATTATAAAAGTAACAAAAATAGAAGAAACAAAGAACATGAAAGCAATACTAAAAACAAACAAAGGGAACATCGAAATTACACTAGATAATCGTGTTCCAAACACCGTTGAAAATTTTACAAAATTAGCATCAGAAGATTTCTATAATGGAACAAAATTCCACCGAGTCATCAAGGGGTTCATGATTCAAGGAGGCGACCCATTGTCAAAAGATGACGACATGATGGATCGTTGGGGAACAGGTGGACCAGGATATTCGTTTGATGATGAAATTCATGCAGAAAATAGTAATGTAATAGGGTCAATTTCTATGGCAAACTCTGGACCAAATACAAATGGTTCACAATTTTTCATTAATACAGCAGATAACAGTTTCTTAAACCCTAAACACACGGTATTTGGTAATGTAACGGCTGGAATGGATGTAGTTACAGTTATCGAAAATATTGAGACAATGCCTGGTGACAAACCAACAGAGGCAATGATTATTGAATCAATTGAAATTATAAAATAATAAACATAACGATGTGGAAGAATTTAAATTTAGTGATATAAAGGATATCAAACCTAAATCAGCAGAACAAATAGCAGAAGACCTCGGTAATGAAATTGAAAGTTATTCAAATGATTTTATTGAATCATTAAGAGAAAAAGAAGATGAACTTGGAATTGTAGAAGAAAAACCAGAAATGTAATTTCTGGTTTTTTATTTTCTTAAGCGTGGTGTATTCTTATGATGATTGACAATTAGTTTATTTATGATAATATTTTTATAGAGATATAGTTTATACTTATTAGTTTTTAAATTTTGAAACTTAATAAGTATAAATTATTATAAACCTTAAAAAATTAAATAAATTATGAATGATATTAAAATTATTGACATCCAATATAAAGTTGGAGAAAAAGAGGAAACCTTAGCTGATATTGCTGAAAAATTCAATCTAGGATTAAAAAGATTTCAAACCCTAAAAAGAGTTGGGATAGAAAGAATTTTTAAATTTGATCAACAAAAAAGTGGACTAAAAAAGCATTTAGTAAATTTAGTTCAAAGAATTTTAGAAAAAAATAAACTAAGATTGTCTGAAATTTCAGGAATATTTGGCTCTGGAAATCCTGTTGGAGAATACTTGGTACCAAACTTAACAACTGTTATCGGCTATGAAGCAGGACTAAGAAACATATCTTCAAAAGAAATCGGACAAGGTTGTGCAGGTGGAATTCAAGTAATTGAATCTGCCTATTCGCAGTTACGTTCTGATAGTTTAGACGGTATTGATTCAATCTATATTGTTATGGGTTGGGAAGATGTTAATGTTGCAATAAATCAAAAGGATCACACAACAGCAACATTATTTAGTGATGCATGTTATGTCATGTTGGTTTCGAATAGATCTGATTTGGATGGACGAAAAATTAAATTTGTAAAAAGTATGTCTTTGTTAACAGAAGATATTTTTACAATGACTATTGAGAATCCATTTTATACAGATTCTATTGCTAATGATTTTATAAATAATTGTAGATTTAAAATGAATGGACCTTTGGTTTATAAATTTGGACTTAAATTATTTGATTATATTAAAACCTTAACAAAGGGAAAATATACAGAAGAGCAATTACGTTCAATGTACATGATTCCGCATCAAGCCAATAAAAGAATGATTCTTGCTATGGCAAAAAAATATAATTTAGATGAAAATTTAATTTGTACTGATGGTGTTGGTAAGTATGGTAATACAGCAAATAGTTCTGCATTTATTTCATTGAAAGATAATTTTGATCGAAAGGGTACAATCATGGTTACTCCATTTGGGTTAGAATTAATGACAGGAGTTCTTGTTATTGAATAAATATAGATTAAAAATCTATCATAAAAAAACTGAAACATTTATGTTTCAGTTTTTCTTTATTCTAGAAATAACAGTGCCAATTTAATATCATCATAGCTAATATCCTCCTTCAATTCTACAAAAATAGATTTTAATTTCATATCGCCTGATTCCATAAAATCGTCATCATTTTTTCGTTTTGTGATATTTTCTCGTGCCATATCTACTTTTTCGATTATTTCTGCGTCTGGTTGCAGATAGCTAATATCAAACTCTGAATCATCAATCATGATATCAGATAAATGTTTCATAATGGTCATTTCAGAAATATCACGTTCTGCTGCAATGTCTGCAATAGACATATGTTTTTCAAAAAATGGCTTTGATTTTAGAAATGATTTTATTTTTGGTTCGGCTGCTTTTTTTGCAGCTTTTTCATTTTCAGCCTTTTTAGTTTTTCCTTTTGAAATGCTACCACCAAGGAATTTCATATAGTGTTCAACCTTTTCGTCTTTTTGCTTGTCGTCCAATTCATCAAAGCTGGTATATATTTCGTCTGAATGGTTCCGCATGTCGCCGTCGACTGATAAAACATGGGTATCAATTTTTAATGCGACATCATTTAGTCCCATCAGTTTTAATCCTGACAGTGATTTAATACGCGACAATGCAACGTAGCCCTGCCCTGGTTCAAAGGCACGTGATAAATCAATCTCAGCAGCGTCAAGCGTCATTCCTTGGGATTTATGGACGGTAATTGCCCATGCCAAACGCAGGGGAATTTGTTTAATCGTTGCCATGGATTTGCCGTCATTATCGGTGAATGTCCATTCCATACGATCTGCCTTTATTCGTTTTCCATCATGGGTTTCCACAATGGGAACACCAAAGACGTCAAAATCTATAATGGTTCCCAGTGTTCCGTTAATATATCCTTTTTCGTAATTATTTTTTATAAAGAAAACCAATGCACCAAGTTTCAAATCTAGATTCGGGAGAACAAGAGAGCTACCAAATATGCGTTCAGTCCATTTTTTTGCACCTGTTGTGTGAGCTTCGAATTTTTTCAAGGGTTCAGAAATATTTGCGAGCTCCTGGGCATTGATTTTATCAACATCCATATTGTGTGTGTACAACCGTGTAATGGCTGCATTTCCCTCGGGCATTTTTTTATATCGTCCGCGAAAATATTCCATTGATTCCTCGCTGACATTTCCAGAGCGAATTTCATTCAGGATATTTAATAATTTTCCGTCTTCTTCGTGACGGTATGATGTGTTCAAGTAACAGGTATGCAAATCAAGATCAGTCCAAACGTCCGTTTGAAAAACAAATCGTCGTTTTGGGTCAGAGCGTGAAATAGGTGGTAGCTGAAAAAAATCCCCAACCAAAATAACCTGCACACCACCGAATGGATCGCTCGAAAATTTAAACGCACGTAATAATGCATCAATAGATTGAAACAGTTTTGGCGACAACATCGAGACCTCGTCGATTATCAAAACCTTTAAATTCTTCATTCGGTCCCATAGATATTTTTTCTCGGTCAGGTTTTCAATATCGTATTGTGTTAATGATTCTTTGATGCCAATACCAAAAAAACTATGTAAGGTCATTCCACCAATGTGGCTCGCCGCGATTCCTGTTGGTGCGGTAATGGCTGGCGTGATTCCATATTGTTTTAAATAATCAATGTATTGATTTAAAACATACGTTTTCCCCGCACCAGGTGCGCCGGTCAGGAATACTGATTTTCCTGTTTGCATGGTGTAGAGTGCTGATTCTTGTGTCATGTTTTCATTATACCTTAAATTTCATTTTTTTTTCTTTGTTTTAAATACATGTAAAGATGATTCATGTGGAACTTGCCCAGAAAGTAAAAAAAATGACAATAAAATTTGTTCAGACTGTGAACCTTGTAGTGACAAAAAATGCGAAGATTACTAATTTAAGTAAAAAGACAGTTTGACTGTCTTTTTACTTATATATTAAAGGTTTAAGTATGGTATTCTGTTATTATGGATAATCAAGATTTTCAAAAACAGCTCGATGAACAACAGCAAGCCTTAACAATGATTTATAAATCGGTGGAGAAGACACGTAAAATGATCATGTGGTCAGGTATCATTACCGCTGCGACATTTATTATTCCTCTAATTATTGTTGTAGTTATGTTACCTAAAATGATAGGAACATTAACAGGTAGTTTAAATGCGTTAGATGGTGTCGATACACAATCAGTGAATGTAGAAAGTCTAACTGATACATTGAATAATTTAAAAGATTTAGGATTTTAGAGAATAAATGAACGTAGTGAATATTTGTTTTTTTTATTGGCATATTCTATAATAGATATATTATTCACTATTTTCTATTTAAAGAAATCAATATATATATGTATATATATAACAATTATGAAAAAAAATATTAAATTAACAGCATTTGTTGCTGTAGTGTTATTTGCAATTTTGAGTGTTCAGACAGCTTTTGCGGCAACACTGGACGTGACAACCAAATATACATTAACAGGTGGAATTAAAGGACCGTTAAATACTACAGGTGATCTTATTAACGATGTACCTGTTTGTCCTGCTGACCCAACACCTGGTTGTGATTTTGATGCAGATCCAGGATATAACAGCAATGGAACTATCCAAGATTCATCAGATGATTTCTATACAGGTGATTTGGTTGTGCGAACAAATGATTTATTTCAGGTTGTTTCTGCGTGGTCATGGTCAGGTGTAAAAGATGGACCAGAAGAAGAAGTAACCATTATAGGTACATTACCTGCAACAGGTGAATTTGTTTGGCCTGATATTCCAGGTTCTTGTGATCAAGGTTTATCAAGTCTTTCTGCTGATAAGTTAACGATGACTTGTGTACGAAATAATTTTACGAACACAGGTACACATTCAGAGGATCTAGAGTTTGCTGTACGAGTACAAGGGGATGCAGTAGCAGGAGCAACACCTGGTGATATTTCATTTGAGGTTTCTAGTTTAAACGCCCCGACAATTTCTGATGATACAGACAATACGTCGCTAACAGTAACCGCATCACCACGGTGGAATTTACAAAAAGAACTATACACAGCAGTAACTGGTCAAACGTATGATCATGATAATGATGTAAATACCCCAGAAATCCCTGGATATATTTTAGATTATAAATTCTATATTGAGACAGACGAAGTAACAGGAACGACAGATACTACTTATTCGTTACTAGGAAATGAATCAATGGGTGAAAATGCAACATTTACATTTAGAGATGATTTTTCTGGAATTTCACCAAATGCACAACTTATTGAATGTTCAATGGATGGACGGTATAGATATAGAGATGGATATGTTGGTTCTGGTGATCCGATGACTTTTTCTGGACCAGGATCTATTTATGGAAATGGAGTTAATTCAGATAGAAAAATACCTCAACCACAAGGAGAACAACAAATATCTTGTGTTGAAAATGGAACAGATATTAATGTGACATTAACAGGTGTTGATGCAACTCTTAATAATTATCCTACAAAAACATATCTAGGGAATGATTTACCTGTAAATCGTGCTATTGCAGCAATTGGTTCTATTTATATTTTTGTGCCTTTAACTGATGTAGAAGCAGGTCCTGACGGGATTTCTGGAAACGCTGATGATGGAGAATTGCCAACAGTAAATAGATTGCGAGATTTTGACCCAACAACACCAGCGGGAAATTCAAACTTTGGGAATAACACAGAGGCACTAAATGATAATGATAGAGCTACAACATTATATGGAACACGAGGTTCGTTTTCTAAATACTATCGAGGGGAACAAGCAGGTGTGTGGACATATCCAGGTGGTGCAGCATCAGCTTATTCAGGTGATGGTTTGGTAACCGCTGGATATGAGTTTTCAACTGTATTAGTAAATAATAATACAGGTGGAACAGCATATACCGAAGATATGTGTGATGTTGTGGATGCTTATCGATTGGAAATTCAAGACATAGAGGATAACACAATTTATAATACAATTAAAACGTCTTATCCTAATGCGTATCATGACGATACTTCACCTGTAATGTATCGTGTTACAGGTGGTAGTGGAGATTATTCAGCTGGGCAAGCAGTTGGACCATATGAGTTTGAATACTCATCACAATATGTGGATAATTCTTGGTTGCCATCTCGTGGTGGAGACCAAACAATTAACCACAAGACAGAAGTAGAAACAGAATGTAACCAAGTAGGAGTCTGGCATACAACAGCTGACGCAGCACGGGCTGATGCTGCTGGGATTGGGTCTGTAACAAAAATGCGTATTAAATTGCGAGAAGGCGTAACTCATGACGCAGGGGCGTATACTTATTTTTGGTTAAACCACAAAATAAGAACAAATGATTTGCTTACAGGTGCTCCACTTGTAAATGGCGATGAAATAACAAACTTTGCAGCCTATTCATTTAATGGAGCTCCTTTTACTGGACCAACATATATTACAAATCAATATCCAGATACCGCATCTGGACATAATGGTGATAGAGTTACTTTTTCAGGGGGGAAGGTGCGAATTATAAAAACATCTGACATTGCAGCTGTTGCTCCAGGAGTAACAGTAGAGTTTACCTTAACGAGCTCGTACACCAATGATACAGGTGCAGTAGAGTCAGGATCAGTAATAGTACGAGATATCTTACCAAAAGGATTTTCATATACAGCAGGAACAACAACAGGTGCAAGTGAACCAGTAATTGGAACCTGTGCTGACATGGACGCATCACTAACCTGTGATGATAATGATAATACAGTACTCATTTGGGACTTGGGAATTATCCAGGCTAATGCTGGAATTACACCTATTTCTTATCAAACATTAATAGGTTCATCTGCACCAGCAGGAGCAGTTTTGAATGTTTCAACAATCGCGTCACCTTCAGATGCTAGTGCATTAAGTCAAAGAAAATCAGAAGTCGGACTTGTTATCTCGGTTCCATCAACGTTAAATATTGTAAAATCAACAGTAGATGTAGGACTTAGAGAACGAACAACAACAGGGCAAAATATTGATTTTAATATAGATATGAGAAATGGAAAGCCATCTATTTTAACAAATCTTGATGTAATTGATATACTACCATTCATAGGTGATGGAGTAGCGGGAGCAATGCAGTTTAGTGCAGGAGTAACGCAGAGAGATACAAATACGAACTTCAATGGAACAAGCGAATTTGTTTCTATGAATCTTGTTCAACACCCAGAATCATCTGCATTATGTGATATAACAGCCAATGGCGGAGTTTCATATTATTATACAGATGCAGATCCAACAACTATTAATATGGCACCATCGGTAAGTGTAGAAAATATTTTAGGTGGAGCACAATCAATTTGGACATTGGGAACAGCAAATACTCCACCAGCAGGAATGACAAAATCTGATGTTACTGCTGTTAGGGCGTTTGGACCTGCATTGGCGGCAGATGCTATTTGTCAATTACAATTAAAAATTGATGTAAACAATAATCTTCCAGGGGATGTTTATTCAAACTCAGCAGGTGCAGCAATTACAGGTGTAACATTACCTGTACAATCAAATTCTCCATCAGTTAATATTGTTGGAGCATCACTAGGAAACAAAGTTTGGATTGATACAAATACAGATGGAATTCAAGACGCAGGAGAGCAAGGACTAGAAAATGTAGAAGTCCACCTCTTGGATGCATCTGGTTTACCAGTGAATAATCTAGCGACAGGTTTACCTTATATTTTAAATACAGATGCTCAAGGAGAATACTTGTTCGAAGATTTAGATAGTGGTAATTATAAAGTAAAATTTGTAATTCCAGCTCAATATCGTATTTCACCTGTTGATTCAGGTGCAAATGATACTATCGATTCTGATATTTCAAATATCACTACAGGAGAAACAGATGTGATTATCCTTGCTGTTGGTGAAGATAACGAAACTGTTGACGCTGGGGTTTATATTCCAGCTACAATAGAAGGAACAGTATGGTCAGATGATAACAAAGACGGTATTAGAGATATAGCGGAAACACAAAATATCTCAGGTATGACAGTTGCTTTATTGGATGGTAATGGAGATCCTGTAAATAATCCACTAACAGGGCAACCATACACAACAACAACCGATGTAAATGGTGATTATATTTTTGAAAATCTACCCGTTGGAGACTATCAAGTAGAATTTAACACAAATGGATATGAAGTATCACCTCAAGACGTGGATGCTGATGATACTGTAGATTCTGATATTGATTTAATTACATTTAGAACTGGAATTATTTCATTATTAGTGGGAGATGCTTCTGTTAATAATGATGCGGGTGTAAAAAAAATTAAAAGCACTGGAGGACCATCAATTAGTTACGTATGTAAAGATGTAAATGCTACAAACTATTCTTCATTTGGACGGCACAAAAAATCTCTTTGTGAGTATGATGAGGAGAGTCATGTAGAACCAGAAGAAATAGAAGGTGAATCAGATGTTCCTGTTATTTCTGGAACGTGTGATGTACGTCACATTACAAAAGATATTATTCCTGGTGAAAATAACTCAATCTCAGAAGTTAAGAAATTGCAAAATTTCTTGAATAAATTTGAGAATGAAAATATTATTATTGATGGTAACTATGGTACGACAACAGTTGCAGCTATCAATAGGTATCAGCAAAAGTATTCACGAGATATTTTATACCCATGGCGTTTAACTGCTCCGACAGGAACAGTTCAATCAACAACACGTGGTCACATTAATAAACGATTTAGAGAAGCTTGTTCAGAACCATTACAATGTTCTGAGCCATTTACTACTCATTTAAATACAGGAAGCACAGGGGAATCAGTAAAACAAGTTCAAACATTCTTGAAAGAGTTAGGTTTTTATAAGGGTTTAATTAACGGGCAATATGACTCAGCGACAACAGAGGCTGTTCGTAGTTTCCAAAATGAAAACTATGTTGATGTATTAAAACCTTGGGGAATTCCATGTCAATGTGGTACAGGTTATTGGTATCAAACAACAATGGCTTTTGCTAATAAATTAAAAGGATGTGATGGTACATTACCAAAACTGAATCATGGGGATCCTTTGCAATGTGTTATTGATAAATTTCCAGGTCAATATCAAAAGACAAAAAAAGTTATTGAAAATCAGTCAAATAAAAAATTAGAAATTCAAAAGAATGATTTTTCTGAGAATTTAGAAAAACTAAATAACACAGTGAAAGAATATAATTCAGATACTCTTGTTGAAAGGTTATATGAAAAACCAATTACAACAGCGCCTGTAAAAATAATAAAGAAAAAAGGATTCTGGTCATGGTTAGGTTTGTAAAAATAAAAAGCACTTAGTGCTTTTTATATTATGAAAAACAAAAACATATTGATTCAGGTGATCTTGTTATTGCAGGACGAAGTAAAACTCTATGTAACGAAGAATAAGTGGTTAAAAGTATCACATGAATGGGAATAAATATATCAAAGAAGTAGACGAAAAAATAAATCAGATGAATGAAATGCTTTCACATATTCAAGACAGAATGAGTGAAGCGGTATATATGGGTAGTAGTCCTGATTTTATGATTGATATGTATTTCAAGCTCTTTAAGATAGATCATACTGATATCAAAATTGGGTCTTTTTTTCTTATCACATTTTGTCAGTGCTGTGAAAGGTACCTCTTTTTTAAGAATA
>JAJOLB010000009.1 GCA_021129535.1 Minisyncoccota bacterium | reverse complement strand
AACATATAGTTGGGAAAGCGAATGAAGTGTTCGAAACACTAAAATCAGAATTTGGAAATGTAGTTTGGGATGACAATGGAAATGTTGGAAAACGATATCGTCGTCAGGACGAAATCGGAACACCGTTTTGTGTGGTTGTTGATTACGATACCTTGGAGGCTGGACATGATGATTTTGGAACGGTCTCAGTTCGACATCGTGACACAACAGAACAGGAAAGGGTTAGCATTGAAGAATTAAAGAGGTATTTTTCAAAAAAACTTTCTTAAATATAAAATACCTGACAAAGTGTTTTTATATTGTTTTAGTGCTACACTAAATTTACCTTTCATCGAGAGTGTAGTGAGGGATTTGACCCTGTGACTTACCAGCAACCTATATTATTTATATAAGGTGCTCCATTTAAACTGATGCCCAACAGATTTTAATATCAGAATCAGCGAATGAGGTTCGTGTAGAATTAGCCTATGCAATAGGTATTTCAGACACGCTTCAATCAATGGTATATATTGATGGTGTTGCAAGGGGAATTACAGAATTTGGAACATCAATGTTAGATATTAAAAAATTTATAGATAATCTAAAATAAAAAAACACTTTTGAAAAGGTGTTTTTTATTGTATTTTTTTTCATCAAAAGATAAAATTAAAGTATGATTAATTATAAAAAATTTATTTCATTTTTAATGCCATGGCTCACCATTGCCTTGATTATGAATTTAGCTCGATTCAGTATGACTGATGTTTCTTCATATGTGTATATGAATTGGAATTTGTTTCTTGCGGTAATTCCATTGTTATTTGTGTTTCTTTTTGAAAAGACAAATTCAAAATATTTGAAAACTTTTTATTTCTTTGCATGGTTATTCTTTTTACCAAATGCTGCGTACATTGTGACAGACCTGATTCATCTGCGTGATGTTGGTCCAGAGTGGATGTTGTGGTTTGATGGAATGATGATATTTGCTTATGCTGTGTTGGGTATATTTATTAGTTCATATTCTATTTTGAAAATGAAAATTAATATTTTTTCAAAATCAATTTTAAAACAAAATATTTTTTTGGGACTAATATCTCTTGTTTCGTCATTTGGTATTTATCTTGGTAGATATATACGGTTTAATACTTGGGATATTTTATCTAACCCCTTGGAGTTAGCTACCAGTGTTTCAAGTATTATCTCTGAAAAATATTCTGAACCTGTATTTGTTACAACGATTGTATTTTTCTCAATATTTATTTATATGGCGACCGTGTCATTAGAGAATTTATTGGAAAAGAAAAAAGAAGCCTAGGCTTCTTTTTTATTATTTTGAATTATCGTGTATTTTGCTTTTGCCTTCAAGTATTTTGGCTTGTACCAATAGATACCTATATTTGTAAGAATATTAATGACAAGAATAGTAATAATAATAGTAATTACAAAAAAACTATCTGCAGAGATAAGACCTGTTGATGTTGCAATACCAAGAACAACAAAGGCAATAATATCATAGGGGAGCATTCCAAAACCTAATAAATAAGCCTCGTATTTTGGTAGTTTCGATGTATATCGTCCTGCAAAATATGCTGACCAAAACTGAAACAGAGCAACGACAACACCAGCAATAGCTCCATAGAGAATCACAAGACCTGCATTTGACCAGTCAGCAACAAGCTGTGAACCTAGGTAGATAAAGAATATTGGACCTAACCACTCCTGAACAAAGTAGAAGAACACACCTAGGTTTTTATGGGTAATAGGTGTTTCTTCATGCGTTATGTCTGAGACCTTTGTTTCATGATACATTTCAACATGTAACATAAGACCCACAAGGTATGCCGTAATAGCAGGATGCAGACCTAGATGATGTGCTAGCCACGATAAGCCAAATATCAAAAACAGTGTCATTGGAATACCTATTCGCATACTAGACATTAATTTTGATATCTCATAAAAACCTGGAGCTTGTCGTAATTTAACAATTAAATACGTTATACGAGACATAATACCATCACGTTGAAATGCATTTGGAATATTCATTCGCATATGCATTCGAGCGTCTGGCAATATAAGAAGTCCGAGAACTCCAAAAATAGTAAATGCACCAACAATAAGTCCAATCTGTTGCACAAGCTCAACCCAAATATGACCAAGATTAGCATCACCGCCATTAACAACAATTAATGCATAGGCTGGTAAAATCCCAATTGCTAATAATACAGAGATGAGGTTATCTGAAACAGCTGATGATGTGGCTGTTTTTGCAGCAAGTGTTTTATCGAGTCCTAGACTTCTAAATACACCGATAGTATAAGGAATCGCTGTCGAGGTAAAAATAAATCCAGCAACAATAGATTCTTGTAAACTAAAATTTAATAATTTAAACGCTATTAATGCACCAATAAATGGACCCAAGGCACCTGTTAATGCAACCCATTTATTTTTCCACAAATCAGCTACGAATACCAATAAATCCTCTCGCCATCCAGCATAAAACATTATAAAGATGACTCCTAATAATGACCAATTCTCCAAGACTTCTGGGTTTATGTGGAAAATATATTGTGTTCCAATAAGTCCCAAGATAATATACCAAAGGATGTCTACAGTCTTTGTCAATTTCGCAATTATTTTTGATACAAAAATAATTGCGACTAATTTTGTTAGTAATTCAATGTATTCCATAATTAATATTGTATCACGTCTATAAAAAAGTGCCCTTAAAACATGTTTATGATACGATAGAGATATATGAAAAATACAAATATGACAATTAAGTTTGATCCATATAACCTGATTGCGTTATTTGGAATTGGGGCTATTGGGTATGCCATGTGGTCAGTTCGCGGTTTTCTATTGATGTTGCTGGTTGCAATTGTTATCTCAACCTTTATAGAAGATTTTGTAAAACGATGGGAGAAATATAAGATTCCGCGCGTTGCATCAGTTTTGATTTTTTATGTGATCATGATGATGCTCTTTTTCGGGATTATTATCTTTATGATTCCTGTTATTGTCACGGAGGTCAGCACTCTCGCAGGATTTTTCCCAGAAATTGCACAGTATGTGAATTTTGATTTCTTATCTCAGCAATTTGATAAAATTTCAGGAACAGAAGACATTCTATCGAAAATCAGACAAACACCTGTTGATCAATTATTTACGACACTCGGTTCATTCTTTGGAGGGATTTTGAATCTTATTATTATTTTTATTGTTTCGTTTTACCTGAGCGTTCAGGATCACGGACTTGATCGAGTATTGAGAATATTTACACAAAAAAAATATGAAGAATCAGTTCTGCGTGTTTGGCATAATACACAGCTAAAAATTGGAGGATGGTTTCGTGGGCAGCTTATTATTGCTGCACTTGTTGTTGTTATTACGTATATTGGACTGAGCATTATTGGAATACAATATGCGCTGTTGCTGTCATTGTTGGCAGGATTGATGGGTCTTGTTCCATACGGAATATTCATTGCTCTTCTGCCTGCTGTTGGGATTGGGTTTTTGCATTCAGGTTGGCAAACAGGGTTAATGGTTTTGGCATTCTATATGATTGTTCAGCAAATTTTAGATTATGTTGTTCAACCTTTTATATTCAAAAAAATAACAGGTATTCCATCGTTATTGGTAATTTTATCAGTAATTATAGGTGCTAAACTATTTGGTTTTGCAGGTTTAATTATTGCAATTCCTCTGGCATTACTTGGTTTAGAAATTGTCGATGAAATAGAAAATGTTAAAGAGGGTAAGGTCAAAATAATAGAAAATTAAATTATGAAAACAAAACAATATATAACAACAACACTTCCATATGTTAATGGAAAACCACATGTTGGACATGCATTAGAGTTTGTACGTGCTGACGCCTTTGCACGATATAAAAAACTTGCCGGATATGATGTATTTTTTAATACAGGAACAGATGAACATGGGATGAAAATTTATGAAAAGGCCACTGAGGCCGGTATTCCTGTTCAGGAATATGTAGACGGGTATGCACAAAATTTTAAAGACCTAGGGAAACAATTAGGTCTATCAGATGATATTCATTTTATCAGGACAACCGACGAGAAACATATTGCAGCAGCACAAGAATTCTGGAAACGTTGTGATAAAAATGGTTTTATCTATAAAAAAAATTACCAATCAAAATATTGTGTTGGTTGTGAATTGAATAAAACAGATTCAGATTTGGATAATGGAGAATGTCCTGATCATCTGGGTGGAAAAATTGAACTCATTGACGAGGAGAATTATTTTTTCAAATTCTCAGCAACACAGGGTTTTCTAGAAAAATTCTACGCCGAGAATGAAAATTTTGTTATTCCAAATAAACGATTTAATGAAATTAAAAAATTTGTTGAACGTGGGTTACAGGATTTTTCAATCTCACGATTAAAAACAAAAATGCCATGGGGAATCCCAGTACCTGGGGACGATTCACAGGTTATGTATGTTTGGTTTGATGCCTTGGTGAATTATATTTCAACACTTGATTGGCCTCAGGATGGAAAATTTAATGACTATTGGGTTAATGGAAATCCTATTCAGTATTGTGGTAAAGACAATTTACGACAGCAGTCAGCCATGTGGCAGGCAATGCTGTACGCCGCAGGACTACCAAATTCAAAACAGGTTGTGATTAATGGATTTATTAATTCTGGTGGACAAAAGATGTCTAAATCTGTTGGAAATGTAATTGATCCGTTAAAGATTATTAATGAATACGGAACTGATGCCTTGCGATATTATCTATTACGACACGTTCATTCATTCGAGGATTCAGATATGACCATGGATAAATTCAAGGTTGATTATAATGCGAATCTTGCAAATGGTTTAGGGAATCTTGTTCAACGTGTTATGAAAATGATTACGAGTTATGAGGTTGATATCTCAGATATTAATTTTGATGATCATGATCCAATATTATCATTTCACGCACGACATATTGATGAATTCGATTTTAATAAATCAATGGATGAGATTTGGCGATTGATTGGTGATATGGATGCATTTATTGCAAGTGAAAAACCATTTAAAAAGATAAAGGAAGACGTCGCAGCAGCACACAAAGACCTACAATATCTTGCTGACGAGCTTAATCGTTTGGCAATTTCATTGTATCCATTTATGCCAGAAACAGCTGATAAGATTCAACAATGTTTGACAGAGGTTAGATTACCAACAGAACCTTTATTCAAAAGAATAGATTAAAAAAATAAGCGAATTTCTGCGTTAAAATAAAAAAAGAGCATTCAACATATACGTTTCATCTGCTCTTTTTTTATTTTGCCTTTAATTTCATTTTTTAATCTATTGGCCTTTCTCTTGTCTCTTTCAGCCTTTAATTTTTGTTTTCTTTCATATTTTTATTATACATAAAAATATTGCTATTTAATATAAAGTTAATAAACTATAGATATATGAAATACATAGATGCACATACACACCTCAACCTTTCAGAATTTTCTGATGATATAGATGCTATTGCAGAAAAAACAAAAAATGACGATGTTATAGTTGTGAATGTTGGAACAGGGCGCGGAACATCGCAGATAGCGATTGAACTTGCTGAACAATATGATCACATGTTTGCGATTGTTGGTTTGCATCCAATTTATGCTGCGCCGTCCTATGTAAACGAGGCTAGCGAGGATTTTGATTATGATTTTTATCATAATCTCATAGAAAAAGACATACATAATAATATTGTTGGAATAGGGGAATGTGGCTTGGATTATTTCCATGGAGATGCTAACGCAAAACAGAAACAAAAGGACGCATTTCATTTGCAGATTAGATTGGCTATCGATACAAATCTGCCGTTAATGTTACATATTCGCCCGTCTGAAAATACCTATGATGCATATGATGATGTTTTAGATATCCTCAAAGAATATAAAATTAAAAACCCAAACCTCGTTGGTGATGTTCATTTTTTTGCTGGAACAACAAAAATTGCTCAGGAGTTTTTAGATTTAGGTTTCTATATTTCATTTACAGGTGTAATAACATTTGCAAAAATATATGAGGAGCTTGTAGCATTTGTACCTATAGATAGAATCTTGTCTGAAACAGATGCGCCCTATGTTGCGCCTGTACCATTTCGCGGTCGCCGCAACGAACCATCACATGTTCGCGAGGTTGTAAAAAAAATCGCAGAAATAAAAGGTTTAGATGAAAATGATATTGCTGAGCAGATTATGCAAAATGCAAAGAAACTCTATCGTTTATAGGGTTTTTTGTTTACAAAAAATCAAATACAGGTAGTATAGAAAACGTATGAATATAAATAATACACAAACAAATTCTCAAGAAAGTGCTTATGCACTTGAGCCACGTGTTTACGAGGTTGGATATCACATCCTACCAAGCGTAGATGAAGGGAATCTAGGAAAAGAGCGAGAAGCTCTAGTGGCTATTATTACTAAATTTAAAGGAATCGTAATTTCAGAGGAAATGCCAGCATTAGTTGATCTTGCCTATGATATGGACAAAATTATTGATAACAAGCGAAATATTTTTTCACAAGCTTATTTTGGATGGATTAAATTTGATCTAGCACCAGAAGTAATCGAGGAATTAACTACTGAAATTGAAAATATTGCATCAGTATTACGATACATTGTTATTAAAACAGTCAAGGAAAATACTATTGTTTCTGAAATACCATATAAACTTGCTCGAAAACAAGAAGCTATTGACGAGGAATCAGAAATTGAAGACGACGGTGTAGAGCGTCCTGTTGCCGATGTTGCTCCTGTAACCAAAGAGGTAAAGGAAGTAAAAACAGCAAAGGTAGAAGAGGAAATTTCAGAAGAAGCTGTACCAGAAACAGCAGAGGTTGATGATTTAACAAAAATTGAAGGAATTGGGCCAAAAATTGCAGAAATATTTGCAACAGCTGGAATTAAAACATTTGAAGAATTATCAGGATCAAAGGTAGGAGACCTACGAAATATCTTGGAAGAAAATAAACTAGCATCACATGATCCAAAAACATGGTCAAAACAAGCGACCTTGGCTAAAAACGGAAAGTGGGACAAACTTGCAGAATTACAGGACGAATTAAACGGAGGAAAATAAGGTATACTGAGTGTATCAATTATCAATTAACTTAATTTAATTATATGTACTTAAACAAAGCAATGATTGTGGGAAACCTTACACGGGACCCAGAATTAAAAACATTACCCTCAGGAATGAAGGTTACATCATTTTCTATCGCGACAAATCGTGTGTGGAAGGATGCAGCTGGTAACAAAAAGGAAGCTGCCGACTATCACAATATTGTGGTATTTGGGCGACAAGCTGAAACTTCTGCACAATATTTAGCAAAAGGTTCACAGGTTCTTGTTGAGGGACGACTACAAACACAGTCATGGGACGATAAATCTACCGGTAAAAAAATGTACCGAACAGAAATTGTTGCTGACCGCGTACAGTTTGGAACACGCTCACAAGGTGTCGCATCTAGCGCACCAGTAGCTGCTAACCCAGTTACAGCACCTCAAACTACTGCTCCGTCTGTTGATACTATTGAGTATCCAGAAGAAGACATCAATCCAGAAGACATTCCATTTTAGTAAGCTTTTCTATGATTTCTTCGTTGTTTTCAAAATTTTTCTCAATCAAGGTATTTTATATACGTCTCAATTGAAAAATTTTGAACGCCTCGAACTCATACGAAAATCAGAACTAAAATAACTAATATAAATTATTATGAAACAACACTGTTATTTTAAACAAAACAATATCAAGCAAATTGATTACAAAGATACAGAATTGCTAAAACGATTTCTAACGCCAACAGCCCGAATTATGGGACGAAAGCGAACAGGAACGTCAGCAAAAATGCAACGAAAACTTGCAACTGCTATCAAGCGTTCACGGTTTATGGGATTATTGCCATTTATCCGAAGCTAAATAAAAAATCTGCATATGCAGATTTTTTATTTTATGTATTTTTTTCCTTGTGTATACTTGTATTATGAATATTTTTGAAAAAATTGAAAAATACAGTATTGAAAATGTAAAAGAGCTTAATGGAAAAAAGGTTTTATTACGTATTGACGTAAATGTTTCTCTTGGTGAAAATGGTGTTGTGGATGTTGGTGAGGACTGGCGTATTTTAAAATCTTTAAAAACAATCGAATTTCTAACTGATGCTGGTGCATCTGTTGTGCTGTTATCACATATTGGACGTGACCCAGAACAATCTTTAAAACCTATTTTTGAATATATGAATCAGATTTTTACTGTAGGGTTTTTACCTCGTTATGATACTGATATTTTACACAGGACAATCTCAGGTATGGGGCAGGGTTCAGTTCTCATGCTTGAAAATGTACGACAATTCAGTGGTGAAAAAGAAAATGATGCTTCATATTTAGTAGACCTCGTTGATAATTGCGACATATACATAAATGATGCATTTTCAGTATCACACCGTAAACATGCATCAGTAAATGCTATTGTAAAAGAGTTACCGAGCTATTTTGGACTACAATTCATTGACGAGGTTAAACACCTGAGCGAGTTTATGTTACATCGTGAAGGAATGAAAACACTTGTTTTAGGTGGTGCAAAATTTGGTACAAAATTTACCTTGTTGGAGAAAATGTTACCAGACTTAGACTATGTTTTACTTGGCGGCGCACTTGCCAATGTCTTTTTAAAAGCTCGTGGCTTTAAAATAGGAAAATCATTCTGTGATGATATTGATATTTCCTCTATGGTAAATAGTGACAAAATAATTTTACCACTGGATTATATTGATGAACATGGGGATCTTGCTGATATTCAAGATGTGTCAGATGATACGATAATTCTAGACATAGGCATGGGGACATCTAAATTATTCGAAACAATTATTAGTCATTCATCGGCAGTTATGTGGAATGGACCTATGGGGAAATATGAGGACGGATACAGTGAAGGTTCCATTGATATTGCAAAAAGCATCTCTCATTCAGAAGTCTTTTCTGTTACAGGTGGTGGAGACACCAGCACCGTTATTTTGGAAAATAATTTAGAGGATTCATTTAGTTTTATATCAACAGGTGGTGGGGCAATGTTAGATTTTTTAGTAGATGGAACCTTATCTGGAATTGATGAGTTGCTAGAAAGTAAAAAAGAAGACAATTAGTCTTCTTTTTTTAATCCCCAATCTTCTAAAATTTCCTGTTCGTGTTCTGCATTTAGAGCTTTTTTAAATTTTGCTTTTTTACCCGAGACACGAGCCTCGCATTCTGTCCATGTTGTATGTTTTTGTAATTCTCCATCAATCAAGGATAGATACGAATAGGCAGATTTCCCTTTTCCACTACGTTTTTGTTTTTCCTCTGCATTATATTCAAATGATAAAATATTTTTAATATCATAGTCTGCCATGTTTCCACGATACAATGATACGTCTTGCCCTTCGGCGAACCAACGTGCAATGTCATCAACACGTTCGTTTCCTGGTATTCCAACGTGTGCCGACACATGGTGAAAATGGACTGTATTAGTACCACGTTCCCTAATCAATTCATCCATAGTTTTAAAATAAAACATATTTTTTACAGGGTCACCATTTTTTGTTTTCCAACCGTTTTGTTTCCATCCATTAATCCATTTAGTAATTCCATTTATTGCATACTGTGAATCAGTAAAGATATGTAATGGTTCTGTGTTGTTTACTGCATGGCTGAGTACTGCCACAATAGCACTCAATTCCATCTCATTATTGGTTGTTTGTGGTTTCATGCCACCAAGCTCTATAATTTCCTCCATACGTGGCGAAACTAAAACAGCACCCCAACCACCAGGTCCTGGATTGCCTAGGGATGAACCATCAGTAAATGCAACCAGAGATTTTTCTAAAATTTCTTTATTCATATTTTAATACTATCATAGACAAAAAAACTGCAAACAAAAAAGACTAGATGTCTTCTTTTAATGCTTTCATAACTTCACCTTCTAACTGCTTCATTATTTTTGTTTCAACAGCAAGTCTTTTTCGTGCTGCGTCATATCCACGACCTAGTTTGAAATCATCAGGTAGTTTCGCACCCTCTGATGGTAAGTATGTGTACGAAGCTCCTGCCTTTTTAATGAATCCATATTTTTCACCTAATGCCAATAATTCACCCATTTTTGAGATTCCTTCTCCGTAGATAATATCAAATTCAGTTTTTCGGAATGGGGCAGCTATCTTGTTCTTTGCCACCTTTACACGTGTTCGTGAGCCTACGACTTCGTCTCCTTTTTTAATTTGGGCAATTCGTCGAATGTCTAACCGTACTGATGAATAAAACTTCAGAGCCTTTCCACCTGGTGTAACCTCTGGTGAACCGAATATTACTCCTATTTTCATTCGAATTTGGTTAATGAAAATAACGGTTGTTTTTGATTTCGCTACAACTGCCGTCAATTTCCGCAATGCTTGTGACATCAATCGTGCCTGTTTTCCAACATGGTATGCACCCATGTCTCCTTCAATTTCATCCTTTGGTGTTAATGCTGCAACTGAATCAATAACAATTAAGTCAACATTCCCAGAACGTACTAATGCATCAACAATATCAAGTGCTTGCTCCCCATTATCGGGTTGTGATAATAATAGATTTTCTGTATGTACACCAATATTTTTTGCATACAATGGGTCCAGAGCATGCTCTGCATCAATAAACGCACAGACACCGCCAGCCTTTTGTGATTCTGCAATGATGTGTAAAGTCAATGTCGTTTTCCCTGAGGCTTCTGGTCCATAAATTTCAACGATTCGCCCTCGTGGAACGCCACCTGTACCTAATGCTGCATTTAATCCAATTGAACCTGTTGGGATAACGTCAATGTTTTGTTTTGGCGCAGCACCAAGATTAATAATGGCACCTTCTCCAAACTTTGTTTGAATCATATCCATCGTTGACTGTAATTGTTCAGCTGATTTTTCTGCTGCTTTTTGTTTGTCTGTAAGTTTTTTAGCTTTTGGTGCTTTGACCTCTTTTGTTTTGATTTTATCGGTTTCTTTTTTCTTTGCCATGTTATTAGTTACTGTTGTATTTATTCTTGTAATAATTCTTCTTCAATTTCATTTTGATTTACTAAATCTTTTGCTTCTCCTAATGTTTTTGGGTGTTTAGTAGTTTCTGTTTTATAAAATATATTATATGAATAGGATCTTACTTTTCCAAACGCATCTTTTAATCCTATATCTATTATATTAGTACCAGGACTAAATACAAGAATCTCATGAAATGTTTTTTTATCTTGTAAAATAATATCTCTGTTGTTTATGTCTATTGACTGTGTATTTTTAAGTTCACCTTTAATAGAAAGGGAAGGCTCGTCGACGTTCATAAATTTTTCTATATTTATAGAAACTATTTCAGGTCCAACTTTATATCGTGAGTATCTAAAATATGTAAAGCTCAGTATTCCAATAAAGAATATAACCCCTACTGCATTAATGATAATTTTTCTTTTGTTGTTAAACATGATTTTCGTCACTTTCTGCTTCATCATTATCTCCGTCGCTAGCTACTTGCTCGTAGACTTCACGTGGTTTTGATCCATTTGCAGAACCAATAACTCCATTATCTTCTAGTATGTCGATAATTCGTGCTGCACGCGAGTATCCAATTGATAATCGACGTTGTAGATATGATGTGGATGCTTTCCTTGCGGCAATTACGATTTGTTTTGCGTCTTCATATAATGGGTCTGTGTCAGTACTATTTTTCTTTTCAACATCACCTGACCCTTCATTTAGGTTTTCATCAGGAATATCAATTTCATCAGTCAGTTCAAATTTGTAATTTTTCTGGATGAATTTAACTACTGCTTTTACCTCGTCTTCTGATATATATGGGCATTGTACTCGAATGGCTTCGTTGTGTCCTTCTCCTTTGTAGAGCATATCTCCTTTTCCAAGGAGTTTCTCGGCTCCACGTCCATCAAGAATAGTTCGTGAATCAATTTGCGATGCAACCTTTAAGGCTAATCGTGATGGAACGTTTGCCTTGATCAATCCAGTAATAACATTTACTGACGGTCGCTGTGTTGCGAGCAATAAATGAATTCCAACCGCACGCGACATTTGTGCCAATCGTACAATTGCGGCTTCTAATTCTCGTGGATAGCTACTCATGATATCTGAGAGCTCGTCAATAATAACCACAATATAGGGCATTTTTTCAGGTAATTCACCTGCCTTTTCTTCAATTTCTTCTGTGCTTAATCCCTTGTATTTTGGTGCTACAATAGTTTTGTGATATGAATCAATATCACGTACTGCATATTTTTGTAGTAAATCGTAACGTCGCTCCATTTCTTTTACTGCCCATTTTAATGCTAGAACTGCTTTTTTAGGGTCTGTAATAACAGGTGTTAATAGGTGAGGGATTTTTTTATATAATGTCAGCTCAACACGTTTTGGGTCAATCATAATAAACCGCAACATGTCAGGTCCATTTTTATAGAGCAATGACATAATAATATTATGAATGGTTACTGATTTACCAGAACCTGTTGCTCCAGCAATCAATGCATGTGGCATTTTTGCAAGATTGGCAAAATGGGTTTTCCCAGATACTCCTTTTCCTAATGAAACTAATAATGGTTTGTCTGATTTTTTATATTCATCTTCGGAAAGGATGCTTCCTAATGCAATAGATGATGCTGTTTTATTTGGAACTTCTATTCCAACAAGTGACCGTCCAGGAATTGGAGCCTCTATACGAATTGATTTGGCGGCTAATGATAATGCCAGTTCGTTTTGTAAACCTGCAATACGAGCAAGTCGTACTCCTTGGGCTGGTTTCATTGCGTATCGGGTAACGGTTGGTCCAACAGATATTTCATCCATTTCAACTGCAATTCCAAAATTCATGAGAGTTCTTTGAATAAGATTTGCATTTGCCTTGATGTCACCTGTTACAGGTTTTCCACCAGATGTACCTAATAGGGATAATGGTGGTATTTGATAGGTTGATGCAAAGACCCCTTGAACATTTGCCATAGAAAAATCTTCCTCGTCTTTTTTAGTTTTTTTCTTTTTGGTAATGTTTGGAATTGAAAATTTTTTTGATTCTTTTGTTAGGTCCTTTCGTTCGTCTTTATCGATTATTTCGTTTTTAGATTGTTTATCCTTTTCAAGGGCTTTATCAACGGTTGCCTGTAATTTTGCATCAGCATCTGATTCTGATGCACGGGACTCTCGACCTTTGTTGAAATTATTTTTTGCATTTTTATACAAGTTCATATGTGGATCAAATACAAGTAATGCACCTATTACCAATATCCCAAAAAAGAGAAATGATGAAAAATAGATATCAAAACCAGACATAAACATATTTCCAACGAGTTCTCCTAATCCTCCTCCAGCTTTTACCTTTTCAGTTGAAAAGAAAATATGTAATAGGGAAATCAAGGATACAGACATAGCAATAATTGATATATTGTCGCGAATTTTTACATCAATGTCTTTACCTAATCTCCACACTGCAAAAATGAAAATCAAGGGAATAATAAAAAATCCATATCCTAAGGTTCCATAAATAATTCTATTGTGTAGAAAATCTCCAATCTTACCAGCTATTCCAATAGCTGCCATTATGAAAAATATTGCTAATATAAAATAAAGAACAATCTTTACCTTTTTGTTTCGAGGTATAAGAGATTGAAGGAATAAGCTTGGTGTAGTTTTTGACTGAGTTTTAGTCTTAGTTTTTTTTGTTTTTCGTTTTGTCATAATAATATCGTTTATAAATATATTGTATCATACTCATTTTTTCTATACATATATATGTATGCTCTGTTTTTGTGGTTTATGAGTATATAGCTTTGAGACATATTCATTTGTGATAATAGATGAATAGAGGTTTTAACTGTGTAAAGAAATGACATGTCTTTTACATTATTTACTATAAATATTAAAGACAAATATTTGACATAATTCTATATATATCTATAATCAAAACTACATTAAAGGACAAATTAGGAAACTACCATGAATACATCTAAAGACACAAAAAATAAATCTGTTGCCAATACTGCCAATAAAGATATATCTTATATATCAGTGAATGTCCCTGAAACAATTTCAAGGACAATCGCTGATAAGTCGCAAAAAATAGTAAAGGCAGTATACCTTGTTACTCATTTGATATCAGAGACAGATACATTAGGTTCAATGATTAGGGTGAAGGCTTTATCTGCAATGGAGTTATTATTGGATAGTTCCCGTTTGGGTGAGGATAGTGTGTCCTTGAAAAATGCACATCATACCTTATATGAATTATTGTCATATTTAGATATTGCATATCAAACAGAGCTTGTCTCTCATATGAACTATACTGTTTTGTTGCAAGAGGTTCATGCTTTACAAGATTTAATCCATGCTCAGAAAAATACTATAAGTGGAAATAATAAAGATTCTTTGATTCATAAAACATCAGTATCTTTATCAGATTTATTTTCAAAAAACAATAAAGAGACTGAAGATTTATATGTAGATAAAAATTCAGAAAACATCCATTTTAGAAATGAAGTAAAAAATGATAATCAAAAGGACGATATTGTTATAAAGAAAATAGTAAAAAATAATTTAAATAACAAAGAGATTAGTAAAACTATTTTGAAAAAAAGTGTCCCTTATATTGAAACAAAAAATACAGAATTAAAAGTATCATTAAAGGACAAGAGACATAGTAATATTCTAAATATTCTCAAACAGAAAAAGGATGCATCAATTACTGACGTATGTTCATTGTTTAAGGATTGTAGTTCAAAAACTATTCAGCGTGATTTAAAGGAACTTATTAAAAATAAAAAGGTGGTGAAACGTGGTGATAGACGTTGGGCAGTCTATAACCTGAAATAAAAATTAATCACTGTTATAAGACATTTATCTATTGTAGAAAAACTATACATATATATGTATAGTTTTTATTTTATATAAAGGACATACTAGTTTCATTCTTGCATGTATTATCATTCTTTAATTTATCTTGTCATTCCTTAATACACTTTGTCATTCCGGGTCGAGCCCGGAATGACAAAGTCTCGAAATAGCAGACTATCTAGATATTTGACAAAAACACTAAAAACAATGTTAATATAATACTGCTGTAATATTAATCGGACTTGTTCGTTATATACAGTAGCCAGGGAATTTCTCTGGCTTGAACATATTTCCTTTACAGGAAAGACTGTTCAAAATATAATGGTTCTATGGACGCTTTGCCACATTTAAATGATGTGATACAATTGCGTCCATGGTTTAGGGGAAACCCTACCATTCCAAGATAATGACACTCGTTATTGTTTTGGAGCGCTATGCGCCTTTGTTCACAGATGTTTATTCATCACTACCGTCGATGGTAGGTGGACAGCAGGTTCTCGTAGCGCACGAGAACCTGTGTGCGATTGAGGTCATGTCGAAATTGACCGAGCACGAACACAACTTATTTAACTATTTCTGAATTATTAATTTTATTAAAAAACACGGAAATAATTAAATAAATTTTTATAAAAATTTATTTTAAAACTTATTAAAAATATGAAAAAAATCGCAATTATTGCAACACTTGCATTTGCCGCTCTAGGGATGGTAAACAATGCTGATGCTGCATCAATGCTTTCAGATCACATGGGAGTAAACATTTCTTACGGTTCACGAGGAACTCGAGTAATGGAACTACAATCATGTATGAATGCTGCTGGATACAAC